>JAZUHD010000039.1:0-44390 GCA_045641545.1 Candidatus Nanosyncoccus sp. | reverse complement strand
TCTAGCAATGATTAAGATTACTTAATATTTTGTTAGATTTTTATTTTAGCCAAAATGACCCAATTACAATACTTAATTAATATAACATAAGAACTTTACGAATGTCAACAAAATAATGTTGTAATTTTTACAACATTTTAGGTTTTCTCTGTTTTGACAACAAAAATGAGCCTTTAGAGGCTCTTTTTCGAAATAAATTATTCTTCGTCATCTTGTTCTTCAATGGCATCAAGAAGAGCATCTTCGACATTCTTCTTTTTCTTCTTTTCTGGAGCCTTAGCAACAACAATGTCGAGTTCAAAACCAGTGAGTTTTGATGCCAAGCGAACGTTTTGACCTTGTTTGCCGATTGCGATCGATTGTTGGTCTTCGGTGACAAAGATTTTGGCATTTTTGCCATTGATTTCAACTTTAACAACTTCCGCTGGAGAGATTGCTTCGCGAATGAATTCAGATGCATTGTCGGACCAGTTGATAATGTCGATTTTTTCACGATCGCCGATTTCATTCATAACTGCTTGAACACGAACGCCACGTCCGCCAACAAAGGTTCCAACTGGATCGACGCCAGGAATATTGGAAATAACTGCGATTTTTGTGCGTTTACCAGCTTCACGAGCAATACCCTTAATTTCTACGGAACCATTGTCGATTTCTGGAACTTCTTGGCGGAAGAGATATTCGACGAATTCACCGCAAGCACGAGAAAGAACAAGTTGAGCACGGTTTTCGTCGCGTTCGACATTTTTGACATAAACCTTGATGCGTGAACCAACAGAGTAATATTCACCCTCAATTTGTTCTGAACGAGGCATAATGCCACTTGCTTTGCCAAGATCAATGCGAATGAGTTTTGGTTCAACACGAGAAACAACGCCAGTCATAACCGTGCCGAGCTTGTCTTCAAATTCTGCAAGAACAGCATCACGTTCTGCTTCGCGAAGACGAGAGATGACAACTTGTTTTGCTGTCATTGAGGCAACGCGACCAAAGCTAACAACTTTATGTTCTTCTTCAACAATATCACCAATTTGTTTTCCTTTGCCTGCTTCGGCTAGAGGAATTTCGGTTGCTGGGTTATATGCAACATCATCTTCGATGACTTCGCGAGCAACATAAACATAGGCTTCGCCGGTGTTAACGTTCAAAGTTGCACGAACATTCATTTCTTTGTCGCCATTGTCTTTTCTCCAGGCTGCGGCGATTGCGGCTTCAATAACACCGAGAACGACTTCTTCTGGAAGATTCTTTTCTTCGGCAATGATTTTGACCATTGAGGTCATCTGTTTGAGGTCGAGACCATCCATTGTTTTTCTCCTTTATAATAAAAACGCCGTCCCTTTCAGGCCGGTCATAATCTGTATAGTTTTATCTTAGCAAACCTTGAAAATAATGTCAAGAAAAGATATAATATTTTCTACGGGGCAGTCGTTCAACGGATAGGACATATCCCCTCTAAGGATACAATGCAGGTTCGATTCCTACCTGCCCTACCAAATTTTCTCCTTCCTGGGAGATTTTTTGTTGTTTTTATAGGTTTTTGTTATTGAAAAAGCTTCCTTTTCTCGGTCGAAAAGGCTATATATTTATTGTAACACACTTTCTCAAATTCGTCAATTCTGAATCTGTTAGCGTGGGCGCGTGGTTGCGACTTTGTGGGCTAATTTTTCGATTTTATCATCGAGTTTTTTGAGTTCAGATTTTTTTCCTTGGTTATCGAGTGCTTTTTTAATCAAAAAATCTGCAATTTGAGGATTTTTTGGAAGAATCGGTCCGTGAAGATATGTACCGATGCAATTTTTATAGATGATTCCCTCGCCCTTATCTTTTTCATTGTTGCCGAATCCAGAGACGACTTCACCAAGCGGTTCTTCAATTCCGCCAAGATAAGTAAGCCCTGAATGATTCTCGTAGCCGACAATTTCGCCAAATTCCTTACTTTCAATAACAATATTTCCGATGTTACGATTGCTTGCGGCTTTCGAATAGAGATTCAAAACATTGGCGCCGTGAATTTTTTTACCGTCGGCGGTTTGATAGTATTCGCCCAGAAGTTGATAGAGCCCACAAACAGCCAAAATTGGCGTTCCGTTTTCAATGAGCGTTTTCAATTTTCCAGAGATTTTTTGAAAATCTTTTTCGATTTTTGCTTGACCAGAATCTTGACCGCCGCCACCGAAAATTATATCGACATTGTCTGGAAATTTGTCACCAGGTTCATAATTAATAACGTTCACTTCAATTCCGCGCCATTCACAGCGGCGTTTCAAAGCAAGAGCATTGCCACGGTCGCCATAGAGATTCATTTCCCTGGGGTATAAATGTAAAATATTTATCATTCGATGCTCCTTCCGGAAATAATTTTTCTAAGCTCCAACATTGCAGTATAAGTCGCGAAAATACGTTTCTTTGTTGACTTCATTTTTGAAAATTTTTTTAAGGCAAGTTTCAAATCTTCTTCGATTTCTTCGACTTTGATATTGTCGTATTTTAAGCGAAGTGCCATATCGGCCGCACGTGAACCGGAAGTGATTTTGACGTTTTTCAGTTTTTCAAAATTAACATCCCAAAGCCAAGAAACATCACGTCCGTCGGCGTAATTATCATTGATAGCGATCATGAAATCCGTATTTTTGTCAGCAAACGACTCAATGGAGATCTGGAAGGCGGAAGGGTTTTTCACGAGGAAAAGTTCAATCTTTTCGCCGGTAATATTGAAAATTTCTCCACGGCCAAAAGCTGATTCGATTCGTTCAAGCGAATCGACAAAATCTTCAAAAGGCACTTTTGGCAGAATTTCTTGGCAAAGAGCAAGCGCGCCGGCTGCATTGAATGAATTATAAATTCCCTTCAATTTCATTTCAACTTCAAAATTTTTCCCACCAAATTCAAATTCGGATTTTTCTTCGGAAACTTGTTTCAAAATAACCTTTGCTGAAATTTTGGTTTTTTCAGCTGCGGAATTTAGCTTATCTTCAGATGGAATTCTTTCCAGAAGTTCATCAGAAAGACCAAAGAAGACCTTGTTTTTTGCTTCTATGTTTCTAATCCTCGAGTCGTCACGATTCAAAACGACTGTTTTTCTCGCTTTTTTTGCAACTTTTTGAAGCAAATCAACAACATGATCCACCTCGCCGAAACGATCAAGCTGGTCGCGTTGGGCGTTTAAAAGTAAACAATAGTTGATCGGAATTTGTTCAACAAATTTCACAGCATGCGCTTCGTCAAGTTCGAGAACGGCAATATCATAATCAAATTTTCCGGTGAGTTTGACATTTTTCAAAATCGCGGAATTTACACCACGAAGAAAATTACTACCGGTTTCGTTTGTAAAAACTTTCAGGCCTTGGTCGCGAAGAATTTCGCTGACGATTTTTGTGGTTGTGGTTTTGCCGTTTGTGCCAGAAATAACAACAACGCCAAATGGGAGTTTTTTCAAAGTGTCTTTTGCGAAATTTGGATCAAGTTTTTCTATGACGAACCCCGGCAAAGCTGAGCCGCTACCGCCTCGGATTTTGGATACTTTTTGAACTGTTTTTCCAAGAATAATACTAATTTTTTTCACAGGGATATTATATCACACGAGAGACTTCTTCGAGAGTCGTCTCGCCTTTCAGAGCAGCAATTAGACCTTTTTGCTCGAGGGTCAGCATGCCATTTTTCTTGGCTATTTTTTCGATTGCTTCGGTATTCACGTCCATGACATCACCTCGCAGGAAGGCTTGGATTTCGTCGGTGACTACAAGTTGTTCCATGATAACCGTACGACCAGAATAACCAAACGGATCTTCTGGTGTTGGATTAGGCTTGAATAATTGAATTTTGTCCCAGTCGGTTTCGACAACTCCATCGAGCGTGGTTTTTAGATATTCCAAAGTTGCGGAATCGGGCCTGTAGGCGACTTTTGAATCGGAAAGTTTACGAACAAGACGCTGCGCCATAACGAGACGAATACTTGTTGAAAAAATTGGGTTTTGACCGACTAGATCAATCATGCGGGAGAAAGCGGCTGAGGTTGAATTGGCATGGAAGGAGCTTAAGACGAGATGGCCAGTAATTGAAGCTTGAATCGCAGTGCGTGCTGTGTCAGCATCGCGGATTTCGCCAACCATAACAACGTCTGGATCAAGACGAAGGACCGACCGAAGCCCATCAGCAAATGACCCACCTTTTGTTGTGTCGATTGGGATTTGGGAGATTCCTGGAACACCGTATTCGATTGGGTCTTCAAGTGTGATGATTTTTCTTTCGGTGGTATTCAGTGCATTGATAATTGAATAGAGAGTTGTTGATTTTCCTGAGCCGGTTGGACCAACCATAAGAACGAGTCCACGAGGATGAGATACAACCTCATTAATATTGTTTCGTTCTTCGTCGGAAAGCCCCAATAAATCAAGATTCAGAAGCGATTCATCAAAGTTAAATAGACGGAGAACCGCATCTTGACCAAACATAGTCGGAACCGTTTCGACACGTATATTCAAAGTATGCGAAACACCGTCGCGATAAATATCCTTTTGCATGTGTCCGGATTGAGGAGTTTTTGCCGCAGTAGAAACATTTGCGCGCGAAGACAATTCACCCATAAAGACACGGTAGCGGTCGCGACTGATATTAGCGACTGGATGCAGTATTCCGTCAACACGCATACGAATACGAATCGTGTCTTTTAGATTTTCGATATGAATATCGGAAGAATTGAGTTTATCGGCTTGGTCGAGGAGAAAATCAAAAACCTTTTCTGTCCCAACGTTTTCTAGAGTTTGGGATACTTCAGCGAGGGTTTTTGAGTCTCCATTGTCACTAATTTTAATATCATCATAATGAACTTGTTGAGGCGGATCATAACGCAACATGAAAACCTTGTATGCTGAATTTGAAATCAGATGAAAGAAAGTGCGTTCGGCGCGGTTGGCATAATCTTGACGATATTTCTGAATGACAGAGCGTGGTGTCTGACTTGTAATCATGAACTCAAAAGGTTCTTCACCACTACCGATTTTGAGCGGCAGGATAAAATTTTTATGCATTTCGGTTTTTTCAATCAAACCCGGAATTAGTGGAATTTCATTTTCAAACTCGCGCGTATCAAGATATGAAAAACCAAGAATTTGAGCACGACTTTTTGTTGCCTGCTCTTCGTTTTCGCGACGTTTTCTCTGAATTTCTTTTTCGTCCATTTTTTAGATTATAACATAAGAATTTTACTTCTGAAAGTTTTTGTGATAAAATTTCGTCATGGCTAGAACAATTAAAAAGGTTATTGCAAAACTTAATCGCAACAATAATCATAAACACAGCGACAAACGCAAACATGCTCGTCATAAAGATGGTCGCTAAAAAATCGCCCTTCGGGGCGTCTTTTTGATGCAATATATATTATATATGGTACGCCCGACAGGAGTCGAACCCGCGACACCTGGTACCGGAAACCAGTGCTCTATCCACTGAGCTACGGGCGCAACAAAATTATTATAGCATTTTGGCGCCGTATATGATATAATATAGTTGTGATTTGGTCCGGTAGCTCAGTTGGTTAGAGCACGAGCCTCTTAAGCTTGGTGTCGTGGGTTCGAGCCCCACCCGGATCACCATTTGGATTAATGGCTGGTTTGGTCATTTTTTGTTGGGTTTACTTAACGCAATATCGTCCCACCAAAGAATCCATAGATGAACCGTATTATGTTTTAAATTTGATCCTATTTCACATTTTCTGTTCTGAGCTTTTAACTAGGTTTTTTAGAATAGGTCAAAAAGTCATGATTTTATCTTTGAAATCTTTGACATAATATTTCCCTCTTTTCTCAATAATTTCGTGACCTTCCTGTTCCAAAAGTTCTTTTTGAAGCGTTGGATATTCTGGGAATTTTGAGTTCAGGCTGCCGTCGCTTTTTATAGTACGCCAAAATGGAGTTATATCTTTGTCGCGTTGATAACTCGCCCAGGCAACAATGTTTGTGAAAATTCCACATGTTAACGGACAAGTGATTTCGGTTTTATATTGTTTTGCGATTGCTTTCCTTAAAGTATCGGCGGTTGCAAGTTTTCCTTTTTCGATTTTCTTGATTAGTAAATCATAATCTTTTGGAGGGGCAACAACCATTGTTTTTCCTCCCCATTTCTCAGCTCCTTTTTCATCAAGTTCAACAATCTTTGCGATTTTTTTCGGATCATTAAGTTGTTTATTGAAATCTTTTTTATCTTCGTTTGCCATAGCTAAATTATAGCAGAATATGTATTTCTTCCTCATATAGTATTTGAATTTTATGTTATAATATCTGCATACTTGCACCCGTAGCTCAGCGGATTAGAGCGTCTGTCTTCGGAACAGAAGGTCGTGGGTTCGAACCCCTCCGGGTGTACCAAATTTGAATGAAAAATCCCCTCACTGAGGGGATTTTGTTTGGTGACGTTAGAATTTTTCAACATAATAATGGACTTCGCGGTAGAGGATATGCTGGCTGTAATTGAAAACAACGAAACCATTGGTCATTTTACACGAACCCTCGAGAATCCTAGTACCTTTGTCGTCTTTTTGCTCGAGAATAGCATCTAACCTGACCACGGTCAATTTCAAGAACCCACGTTTCAATTTCGTAACGATCGCGCTTTTCGCTTATCTTTCCGTTCGATCAGCCATCAACTGTCTCGATTATGCCATCTTTAATATAGATCCGCGTATCCACATTTTTCACCTCCATAAAGTGCATAGTTTCCTATTGCTTGAATAGTCGCATAGATGAAATATTTTGTCAAAAGCTAATTCAACTCAGATTCAATGTCTTCCTGATGAATGGTCAAATTTGCGCCGGCCGAAATATCCCCACTCAGAACTGCTTTCGCAACAATATTTTCGATCGTTTTTTGAACAATGCGACGCATTGGGCGAGCGCCCATTTTTGGATCATAACCACGCTCAATAAGTAGTACCTTCGCTTCCTCGTCGAGAGAAACGTTGATCTTCTTGGTGTCGAGTGTTTTATTTACTGAATTTACAATGAGGTCAAGAATTTTGCCTAGATCCTCTTTTGATAACGGTTTGAATAGGCAAATTTCATCAAAACGGTTCAAGAATTCTGGACGAAATTCGCCCGTTGCAACGAGTTCGTTCGTAATTTCTTCTTTTAAAGTCGTAATATCCATCCCGGCATCGATCGACTCGCGAATTTTGTCGGCGCCGGCATTGCTGGTTGCGATGATAATTGAATCTCGAAAACTGATTTCGCGGTTTTTGATATCACGCAATATGCCTTCATCAAGAACTTGAAGGAGAGTAGTCAAAACTTTTGGATGTGCCTTTTCGATTTCATCGAAAAGGACAACGGAAAACGGATGCTTCGAGACTTGAGCGGTCAAGCTTTCGGAATTGTCCGCCGCATCAGCAATAAGACGTTGAATATCGCTTTCACTCGCATATTCGTTCAAATCCAGACGTACGATTTGATTTTCACCGTTAAAATATACTTCACTAATTGCTTTTGCAAGTTCAGTTTTACCAACGCCGGTCGGACCTATAAAAAGGAATGTACCAATTGGACGTTTTTCGTTCCTAACGCCAGCCGCCGAACGACGAAGTGCATCGGAAACAGCGTGGACGGCCGGAATTTGGTCAATCATGCGTTTATGGATTTCGTCTTCAAGATTTAATAATATTTTCTTTTCTTCTTCGGTTTTCTCGGTTTGAATTTTGACGCCTTGAGTTTTTTCGATGGCTTCCTGGACGGACTTTTCCGTAACTAACTTTCCTTCAGCAAAGTTGGCAGCAGATTGAAGGAGCAACTTTGCTTTTCCTGGCATTTCAACATCTTTAATATATCTTTCACTAAGACGATAAGCTTCTTTGATCGCGAAATATGTATATATTACACCAGATTCATACTCCATGTTTGGAACTAAATCTTGAAGGATTTTCATCGTTTCTTCCTGATTTGTGCCGCTCACAACAACTTTATTCAAGGATGTTGCGAATGCAGAATTTTTTGCGGAAATTTCAAGGAATTTTTGTTCGTCCATTTCAAAAATCATGCGAACCGCGCCACCAGTAATAATGGGAAGAAGAATATTTGAAATATCAACGGAGCCATTTCCGTTTTCAAAGAATAAGTGCGCATCGTCAAAACAAAGAATGGCGTTTTTTGCTTTATGCGCCTCGGAAATAATCTGCGGAACAAGCTGTTCTACATTCCCTTCCCTATCTGCGGCCGCAATCAATGCCGAGGCACTAACGACAAATATTTGGCTGAACTTCAAATTGGTTGGAATTTTGCTATTTGCATCGAGCAAAGTTTCCGCAAAGGCTTCAACGATCGTCGTGCGTCCACTACCATACGGACCAACTAGGGCAACATTACGATGCCCGTTTTTGGAGAGCAAGGAAACCATTTTTTCGAGAATCTCTACGCGATCACCTTGATGAATCCTAGTACGCGAAGAATGTTCGCGCTGTTCTGATATATTGGTCGAAAATCTTGACAAAAGTGGCGTGTAGCCAAAGGCAAGATCGCGACCAATACCTCCGGTATGACGAGGCTTTTGCGCATCTTTTACCATGCCATTTAGATAATTAAACCAGATTGTTCCTTGGCGCAAATCTTCCACAGTCATTTTTAGTTCGCGAAGAATTGCCTCATGATTTGGATGCGCTTCAATAATGGCAATAATCATAATTGCACCGGTAATTTGAGTGGAATTTGTTTCGTTGCGGATCTTTATTGCAGATTCAAAAATTGCCGCAGAGCCCATCGTTAGATCTTTCGCGATGCTGACAACAAGATTTTTTCCAAGCAAAAATCGGTTCGCTACAAATATTCCACTCCTCGTATCAAACGCGACATTAGCAATATCGACCGGAGTCGGGTCTTTCGGCATACGTGCCAATAAATCACGCGACATGATGTTCATCAAGGATTCATCTTGGCCATTCGGAAGAGGATATAGTTCGTGTTTATTCCAGAAGAATAGCATGAAATTTATCGGGAGCAATATAAAGCATAGCCAACCAGCGCTTTTTTGCATAAATAGTAGCATCGACAAGCCAGCAACAAGCAAGATAAGTGAAATTACGAGCAAAAATGCACGAGAAAAGTCTGATTTAAAGATTTTGCTAAACCGGGCTTTTTTTGCCCTAATTAATGAATACTTAAAATTGTTATCCATTGACTACTCCAATCGAAAACGAGATGTTCATAAAAAAAAGAACAAAGCATACAAGCGGTATTAGAGGGATGAATGGCCAAACAACCAATAAGAGAGAGCCAAAAACAAACTCGACAAGAATGACGATAATTCCCGTTAATAGAATAAAAAATCTAATAATTGCGCCGATAACACGCGAAATCGTGCGACCAATAAAAGCAGAAAAACGTTCATTGATAGAACGTCCGCCAGACTCAGTATCAATCTGACGGAACGGGGCAAAAAAAGTTCGAAAAAGCGTGCCAAAGGAAAAATAATCAGCATGGTCGGAGATTTTTTGAAACAGGAGCTTCACAAAAGTTTTCCAACCTGCAAAATACCACCACTGAATCAGACTAAGCGCTAGCATAATATTATTATACACTAAAAATTATGTTTGTCAGTTGTGATATAATTATAAGATGAAAATTCGAGAAAATATTCTGATATCCAAAATGACAACTATGAGGCTTGGGGGGAAAGCACGATATGTTGTTGATATCGAAAATGTTGATGAGATTCCTGAGGCGTTTGATTTTATCGAAGAAAAAGGGCTTCCGGTTTTCTTTCTTGGCGCAGGCGCAAATTCAATCGGAAAAGACGATGGTTTCCCTGGCGTAATTTTAAGAAATAAAATTACGGGGATTTCCGTTGTTGATGAAAAAAACAAGATTATTCGAGGTTTTGGTGGAGAGATTTGGGACGGTGTCGTGAAATTCACAACCGATTTGGGCTGGTCCGGGATCGAAGCGATGAGTTCGATTCCTGGAACACTCGGAGCGGCGCCAATCCAAAATATTGGCGCTTATGGCCAAGATATTTCTCAAGTTATTGTCGAAGTTGAAGCGTTCGACACAATGATTCAAGAATTCGTCACGATTCCCGCTTCAGAAATGAAAATGAGTTATCGCTCGACAATTTTCAACACCGGCGAAAACGCTGGAAGATATTTTATTGTTTCTGTAACTTTGAAATTGCGCGACGGGAATCTTGAACCGCCATTTTACACCTCTTTGCAACGCTTTGTTGATGAGCACGAAATTGAAGATTTTTCTCCTGCGAACATTCGCGAAATGGTTGCGACGATCCGTGACGGGAAATTGCCAGACCCAAAAAAGCAAGCGAGCGCAGGAAGCTTTTTTAAAAATATTTATTTGACGGATGCCGAAGCAGACGAAGCTGAAAAGAGAGGAATTCAAGTTTTTCGTACGAATGGAGAAAATACAATAAACACTGGTTGGCTGATCGAGCAGGCTGGGCTCAAGGGAAAAGAATTTTTCGGCTTTCGCGTATCTAATCAGGCTGCGTTGATTCTGATTAATGAAAGTGCCAGGACATATCATGAGCTCGAAAAGGCTTCGGGCGAAATTAAACGCATCGTGAAAGAAAAATTTGGTTTCGAGCTCGAGGAGGAACCAATTGAAATTGTTCCTGGAAAAGATTTTCTCGGTAAGCCTGATCTTCTCGACCCGAAGGATAATTGTCTTGGAGCTGCGCTATGAAAATTTTAGATGGAAGAGAGTTGGCGGGATATATCAAAGAACGACAAGCACATGTCGTGCGTAGTTTAAAAGCCGAAAAGAAGACTCCAAAACTCGTTATTATTCGTGATTCGGAAAATCCGGTGATTATGAAATATGTGGGGCTCAAAATTCGCTACGGCGAAGATATTGGTGTTCCTGTTTCCGATGTTTTTGCTAACGGGCTTGATGACTTGAAAAAGGCCGTACTTGCTGCAAACGAAGATAAGTCTGTTTCTGGAATTATCGTCCAACTTCCGCTCACAAATCCAGATTGGACAGATGAGGTTGTTTCTTTGATTTCGCCAGAAAAAGATGTTGACGGACTTTCTGGGAAAGGCGAGTTCGATTCTGCGACTGCGACAGCGATTAATTGGCTACTGAATGGATATAATATTGATTTGAGCAATAAGAAAATCGCAATTGTTGGACGAGGAAGGTTGGTTGGAATGCCTTTGATTCGAATGTGGCAAAATTCCGGATTTGATGTGACGGTTTTTCATCGAGGAAGTGATTTCTCTGAGTTAAAAAATTTTGATTTGGTTGTTACGGCAACCGGAAATCCGCATCTCATTACAGACGAAATGATTTCTTCCGGAGCTGTCGTTGTTGATGCAGGAACCGCCAGCGAAAACGGTGTGATTTTGGGCGACATTAGCGATGAGACTCGCGCAAGAGATGATCTTTCTGCTATCACGCCAAAAATTGGCGGGGTTGGACCACTGACGGTTTGTGTTTTGTTTGATGACGTGATTCGCGCAACAAAATAATTGAGACGGCTCGACACTAAAATAACCTCTAATGAGGTTATTTTTATTAGGACGGGAATGATCCATCTATAGATGAGTGAGTGTTACCAAAGGACGTCGAATCTTCGCCATCACCTGCCCCAGCTTTTTCTGGAATAGTTTTTGGCGGTTCTGGAGCATTAGACACATTACCGAATGATTTCTTCATTCTGTTGATTATTTCAAGCTGTTTTGGTTTTATCTTGGTTCTAATAGTGCCATTTGGATCAAGAGCTATATCAATAATCTCCTTCAATGAATTCTCTTGGGATTGAGTTAATTTACCGTTTTCGAGCGCACTGGCATATCTTTCGAGTTCCCTATCGTTAGTTCCAGATATTTTCTCTGCTGTCAAGCTTGCGATGTTTGTTGCCACATCGCTATCCCATACCTGATCACCTCCACTAAGAATTTGCTGCGCACGATCAAATGTACTTCTCGTTGCGTTCTTATACATACTTCCGTAATTATTTACAATGCGAGAAGCAATTGCATATTGAGCTGTTTCGGTTGACGGTTCTGAAGCTAACGTAGCTAATACATCCCTGACTGCCTCTTGACCATTCTCACCTTTTTCACTAAGGATATTGACAAGCGCGATTTGCTCAATTTCATTGCCGTTTCTTGACGCTTCTATCAATCTGTTTCTTAATCCATTAATATCGTTTACTATCTTTCTGCCGTCTGTAGTTGTTTCACTAAAGATTTTTGCTTCCATAGCTTTTGTCTCGTCATTCTTCCTTTTAACCTGAACATCATACCGTATCGTTTTGAAGTCTGGTGCTGTTTCATCAAGCATATTCTGAGCTGCCGTCGAGAAAATTCTGCGTTGCGCTTGGTTGTAGGCTTTATCTTCTTTGATAGTAAGCAGTGATTGTCCGTTCTCTTGCAACTCCTTGTCATTTAGTGCATTTGCATAAGCTTGTTGCTCTTGTTTCTTGACTATTTTTGCATTTTGCGCTTGGTGTTTGACGACATCCATATTCATTTCAACTTCGCCTACCGCATTTCCAGCCGTTTCTTGCTTAAATTGGTTTTGGAGCTTCACCGTACCGGTTGTGGCACCTTGTTGAATTTGACTGTTTAGGAGACCAGTTGAGCCAATTGCGTCATCCACAACATCGCTTGCATTGATAGCGATGTTATTTCTAATACTATTAGTATCGATCGTGTCTCTTGGAATCGCAATATCTCCTGACTCACCTTTCTTAGTTGCGATATTACGCCCCATTGCTGTTGCATCGATTGCATTCTTGATTTGACTCGAACCTTCCGTCCAGAGCTCATTGTTACCATTCTTTTCGAGAAGCCTTGTTGCAATTGCTTTAGTTTGGTCTGACATATTGGGATTATTAATGATGTCTTGCGTGACGGTTCCGTTTTTCATTGCTTTTGTCAGTGCTAATTTGTCTTGTGTCGTGACCGATGAGCCAGAAGCAAGATTTACTAATGCATTATCAATACGCTCTTTAATTTCTGCCGATCCTGACTCCGCATACTGCGATGCACCGCCATAATCACTAATGAGTGTTTGCGCGACAGACTTCATGATATCGCTTCTTCCAGAATTTACACTTGCAATTTCGCCAAGTGTGCCGTTTTTGGCGCGCCTTATTAATTCGACTTTTTCGTCACCAGTTAATTGAGCTTTGGCGGATTGATCAAATGTAGCATTGGCAGCTTCAATTTGCGCCTCAATTGCCTTATTTTCGATATCTTTAATCTTCGTCGTCGTTCTTACGCGCAGCTCATTCTCGTTATTTAGTATAGTTTCTGCCGCAGACATGTTGGTAGCAGCCGTACCCCAAACCTGTTTTGCTGCAGCCTGGCCGGCACTCTTTCTTGTCGTTTCAGTAATGCCACCCGCTCTTCTCACATCTTGAATCGCATCCGCATTGCCGAGGGTCTGATTCATCTTTGAAATAGAAGCACTTTCTGCATTGAGCAGTGTTGCTCGACTTATATCCTTCATTGTGTGACCAGCATAACCTGCAAGTTCGCCAACTTCTTGGGCCTTCGCTTGCGCTTCTTTCATGCGCAATATCTGATCATATGATTGCATTGCTCCCGACCGTCCAAGTCTTTCTATATTGCTCTTTGTCATGCTGCTACTAAGTTTGTTGCCAGCCGCATCTTCAAAGTCACCAAATCCATCGGAACGATAAGTTCTTGTTCTTCCGCCAAGTGCTTTAAGTCGGCTATTTGCCGCTATTCGCTCGATACCTTCTAGTTTCTCCTGCGCAACGTCGCTATATGTGCCATCCGCATTCTTTTCCTGCCATTTCGAGACTTTTCTTTTGTTTCCTTTTTCGTCAGTTTCTTCAACTTCACGCTTTTCATATACTCTTCCGTCCGAAACAACTCGTTTGCCTGTTTTCTCCGCAGTGAGTTCATCCATTTTTTGATTTAACTTATCGAGAGTTGTTCCGGTTGCGATTTGCTCCGGATTATCTGATTGACGCCATACTCCATTTTTTTCATCAAACTTGTATTTAATATTATCAACTTCGATCTCAGGTATACTGATTTTGCCCGCAAGAATATCCTCGAGTTTTTTAGCCATTTCTTCGTTTTGAATGTTGCCATTCGAATCGTACCAGTTGTCACCTTCTTTATGATATTCTTTTTTCTTCATCTTTGGCTGGCCATCTTCACCGATTTTTGGTTTACCCTCAGCGTCTAGTTCTGGTTCTTCCTCATCATCTACTTCAACGGTTTGGAATTGTTGTTTGTTCCATGTTTGATTTTCTGGACGAGAGCCCATACTTATTGATGCAAGCTTTTTGCGGTAATCTTCCTGAGTCTTGTTGTTCTTGTCTATACCCATCGCCAATCCAAGATGTTTCTTGTCAAATGCTGCTTTTTCGTCATCGCTCATCTTATCGTAGTCCAAGTTATCATCTTTCAAACCTTTTATTCCACCTTGCTGGAAACGGGATTGATAGTTGCGGTGTTTTGTGTTGATTTTGTTTCTACGTTCGGCTCCTTTGTTTTGCGCTTTGAGCATTCCTGCCTGGAATTTGTTTGATGATTGGATACCTCTCTTGGCAGCTCCACCAAGAGTATGACCAGCTCTTCTGCCAAACCCAGAAATTTTGTTGCCAATATTGCCGAGGCCGTTTAGAGAACCTTTGACAACTGACGGAAGGAAGAAGAAAGGTATTACATCCACTAAGAGTGCTGCAATTTGAACCCACGGTTGATCGCTTCCTGCTGAGAGCATTACTGCAGATGCAAATGAACCACCTCCCATGAGTAATCCAGCTGCTGGGTAAACTAATAATAAACTCGTAAGTAGGCTTCTCCATTTTGTGAAATATTTTTTCGTTCCCGGCAGCATATAACATACGAATGCGAGTGGAGATATTGCAATAAGCACAATAACTGCCGCCTTTCTTATGCCGAGCACAACAAAGAAGAATATTATTGCAATCAATGCACCAATTAACGCAGCGATAATTCCTGGCAAAAGTGCTAATGCTCCTTCAGGGAAAGCAATTATTAATCCAACTAGCCCCGCAATAATAGTCAAGCCAACTGATGCTGACGCAATTCCGGCCCCGACTGATCCAGATTCGCTCTTTATATTATCATAACCCTTTACATTCGACGCCAGATTTTCAAATAGTTGGTTGAGACTATAGCCGAGAATATTTGACACATCGGCAGCTAATTGACAAATTATGTACGACAGGTTAATTAACAATGCCGCAATAATGAGTCTAGGTAATGTTTTTTTGATACCGTAATTATCAATACCAAATCCAGTAAGCTGCGAAAATATAATCACGAGTAGGAAGATAACAAGAGCAATGTTTGCGAAACCGGCAAAATAACTCCAGGCTTCATATATTCCGCCGTTTTTGGTAGAATCGCCAAATAAGGATGGCTCAAATACCAAATAGGGCTCAATGATATTTTGATACATTTTCGGAATCGCAGCTCCAACCAATTCAATAATAGGGCAAAGCAACCAGCCGAGACCGGAAACTTTTTTACATTTGTCTTCTTCATTTTTCTCACCATAATCCCTAGTATCGGGGTCCGTTTCTTCACTGCCGGACTCTACAACCTTTTCTCCATCATCTTCATCTTTCTTTGATGCCGCCAAAAAGGCCTTAGTATATCGATTATTCTCATCGCCTAGATATTTGGCGAGGTTATCACAGGTTTCTTTTCCTTTTTGCAGAGTGCCGTTTTCGTCAGGATAGGCAAATATACTGTCTCCCTCCGATAATCCACCTTGGAATAATCCGACATTTTTGTTCTTAGATTTTGTATATTTCTTCTGTTTCTTATTCGAATCTAGAATTACATATTCACCTTCTCCTGCTTTGTTTTTATTCTTATATGTCGTACAAGCAGCCTCAAAATTAAGTAAATATACATAGTACATTTCCAAATCGGTAAATGTACCTGGGTTGCTTATATATTTACTGACTATTTTCTGGTAGTTCGATTGTCTGTTCTCATCTAATACGAGAGCGCCTCCGCCATAACATCCAAGGACTGGTATACAAACATCGTTGACAACGTAAAAATCGTTATTGTCTGCACTTTTTTGTAATATATCTTTACATGTTCCAAGGCTTTCCGCTCCGTCGTTAAGAGTAAATACACCACCCTCTCCATTTGATTGCCCACATGCAAGGTCCCACGTACTAAGTTGTGGTTCTTTTGACGAGGCGTTATTAATACTCTTAACAACTGTCGCTACCAATTGGTTATCTGCGCTACAATATATCTGATAGTCGACTCCGCCCGCGACATCTGCCGTTCCATTACTTCCGTCAACTTCTCCTTCTATAAATGCTCCCGACTGAGTACTCCTTATTCCAGCGAACCAGTCTTCTTTTGCGATGCGTAGCGTATCAATTGCATTACCATAATTACCCGCCGACCAAAAATCAACATTACTATAGTCATTTTGTATGCCACCAATACAGCGATATAATGCCCTATAGTACATCTTGGCCTTTGCATTTTTTGCCGCACTTTCCGTTTTAGAATTAGCTGATGCCGAATTGTTGTACAATAGCAAAACATTAGCTGATGACGTAAGCATTATGATACAAGCCACAGCGACAGTAATAATTTTTCTTGACATCTTATTCTTTGTCATCTTTTTCCTTTTCTTCTAAGATTTTATCGATCGTATCCTCAAGTATTGTAAGACTATCACACTCTTTAAGCTTAGAGTTTATTTCATCTAATGACCCCTTGATGCCGCTATTATTTATTAAGTCTTCAATTTTTTTATTGGCTTGTTCATCCAAGACATCTTCGTTTAAGACTGCCGTACCGGCATTTGTTGATTTTTCGGCATATTGCGCAATATTACAGAGCGATTCACCATATCTTCTTGCAAGTTCATATTGTGTCGTATCTTCTAATTCATTCTTTTTTACAATAATGTCATTTATTTTTGCTCTACAATTACTTGCGCTGACTATATTTGCAAATTCGTTGGAAAAAAGTTGTTCAAAATACAACATAAACTCTATATTGTATCCCATATTCTCAAGATTCTTATTTAGTTTTTCTTTAAATTCTGTGATTTTCGCTTGCATGCTTGGCTCGAAGCCACTCCTTTTTTCGTCAAATCTATTAATAACTTCTTCTTGCTCGGTAATTTTATTAAATACTGTATTTACGTCCTCAATTCCATAAAAAGGCATAATGCCTTTTTGGGATATATTAGGCACTACTCCTATTGCAGAATCGTAGATTTGATAAAAATGTATTAGGTCATAACGCAACGTATCTAGATTATCGAGAAATTCAATATCGGATGAAGTTTTTTTGCTATTATGCTGATTTCTTAATGTGCCCAGTAGAGCAAAAAGACTAATCAACAGAACACCTGCGGCCGCAACTATAATTAATAATTTTGTTTTTGATTTTGGTTGGGAGGCGGGGACGGGAGCGAGCGAAGAATTTGATGCATAAAAATTCTGGTTCCCGTTAAAATTTGGCCTGCGATAACCATTATTAAATTGACCCATGATAATTATATTTTAGCATAAGTTTTTTCATTTTTTGAAAAAAACATAAAAAAAATCCCCCCGAAGGGGATTTTTTATTATTACTCGTCTTTTGATCTATTAGGCACCAAATAGACTTGACTTTCAAATATTGCACGGTTTTCACCATCTAGGTCTGCGTTTTCTAGATCACTAACGTCAATTGATTTTCTGGTTCCATCCGGATTCCATATGCAATCCTCCGTTTCAGCCTCATCGCCCATGCAGGTTTTTCCGATCGGATCTTTAAATTCGACAAAATCATAAATAATTGGAACTCCAGATATTTTATCCATTCCAGAATTATTTTCTATCCATTTTTCAATATTCACACCATCGTGTCTTAGCTTTTTCTGTTCTTCAGAATCATCAGAGCTCCATGTTCCTAATCCCGGTTCACTCGGATCGATAAATTTTACTTTAATAATAGGCTGATTAAGTTCCCATTTTGCGCTCAAGATGATATCGGTTATGTCACCCGCTTTGTTAATTGTTATTTCGTTCTCCTTGCTTTCCGTTTCTCCATTCTTGACATAAAATTCTCCGTCTTTGTAGATATACTCTTCGGTCATTTCAACTACTGTTCCGGACAATTCCCACAGCTCCCAGCCGAGGAACTTGTAGCCTTTAAGTTCTGGAACACCAATTTCAGTTAATAAATCGAATGTTTCTGTCTCGTTTGTAGTATGTCTCTGGACGCCCGCTGCTAATGTCGAATATAGACTGCTGATATTTTTTTCATGTCCACTTGTATCTATAAAAGTACTTAGACAGTCTGGCTTTGATTCTGGGCAGTATTTCGTATATTCATATTCGCCATCATCATCCGTAGCATACTTTGCTTCGCCATCCTTTTCCTCGTCCGGCACTACATCTATCATTTCAAAACCTTGATCTATTTGCACATTATATTCATTACAGCCCACACTTATGCTTCTCCAGATTGCGTTCAATGTGATGACCGGAAGTGGTCTAGTATGGTCTCCTGAGGCCTCTCTCTCAGCCTGTTCGACCATTTCTTTTGTAATGGTAATCTTATCGCCCGCATGATAGAGCTTGATAGTCGTCTTATCTTCTGCATTATCATATTCTACTTGGGTTTTTTCTGACCAGCCAATAAATTCTTTACATTCACCATTTGCAGATGGAACTTCACTAGTAGTATCGATTTTTCCTGGTTTATCTTTTAGGAATAAAGGATTAATCGGATTGGCCAAACCAAAGGAGTCTCCGCCATTTCTATATAAGATGTTGTAATAGCCAAACATATTGTTTGTTAGTTTGTTGTTTTCGGCATAAATCTGGAAGTTATCTGCACTTTGATATGCTCCAGGTGCAACGCTGTTGGTGAGTTTGACCGCAAAATAGATGGTTTGGTTTTTTTCGTCCATTATCGGGTCTTCTCTGACACTTGGCCAAAATAATGGATAATAATCCTTTCCGTCGTCTGACCAGCCCCAAGCCGCCGTCTTGAGTTTTTCAAACTCTGCTTTCGTCATTGGTTCTGTAATTGATGGAATTTTATTATCTCCATTTACAAGATTTGTTTTTTCGCGACATTCTTGAATTTCTGCATCCGTCTCTTCAGCGCAAACTACGCCTGACTTCATGCTATAGTCCGCAAAGAATCCGTTGTAATTGAAAGTCGTAAAGGTGGCATCCACAGATCCCACGACAAATTCTCCGTCTTCTTCAATTTTTCTCTCAAATTTCGGTTCAATTCCAGCCTCTTCCTCTGCAGCATCCGCAATCATTTCTTCGTCAGTTCTTGATGAGTTCAGCAAATTGTTGTAACCGACATCTATCTTGATTCCATACGGATTCCTCCCATTATATGTAGAGAAATCGGTCGAATCGTAATCGATGTCTGTAATTTCATGAGCGTCGGCCTTCGATATGTTTGCTTGGAGGAAGAATACTGGAGCGGCGCAACCGAGTCCGAAACAAATCGCGAGAAGGAGAGATGGATTTTTGATCATACTAAGGAATCTTGATGTGCTTTCCGTAAGGAGTTCGAGCGAATCGGAATTCTTTTGTTTGAATATTTTGATTTGGCGGAGAACAATATATGCAACTGCTGATGCGGCTAGACAAATAATTATTGGGAGAACAATAGAAACTGCGGAGACTTTTTCCTGGTCACTGTCCATCGTCATAAAACCCGTGTTTCCTGTTCCAACGCCTTTTGCGTCAACATTTAGAACAATTGGAAAATCGTATGAATCGTGATTTACGGTCGGGAAATATTCAGCGACTGAATCACCCGAGGCATTGGCAAACCCAGGGAAGGCCGTAATTGTGAATATTATGGTTAGTATTGATAAGACTAAAATCTTGAGCGATTTTTTCTTTTTCATAGTTCTCCTTTTTTACAAAAATTTCTGTTGACAGAATTCCTTTTTAATTTTAACATGACCGTTTTGAAAAAGAAAGTTATTTTTTTCTGATTTTTGAGAGATCATACAGAATAACCATAATCCAGATCAAAAACAATCCCTCAAATATGAAAATGTAATTCATCAAGAATGGGTTATTTATCGCATAGGATATGGCAACTATAGTTCCGTAGACCGCAAACATTGCAAGATTGATGCGTGTGAATTTTTCTTTGAACTTCAGAAAACTCAGCCCAGCAAAGGCAATCGATGAAGAAAACATTGTAATAGAAAAAAGCCTATGGCAACGACTGACAATTCCAAATTCCCCATAAACCCTATCAAATAAACCAATCGGACAGAAGCTTAGACCAAGAAGACCAACGAGCATTAATATTGCAAAAGCCAACCATAAAACATTCATCTCGTGTTCTTTTTTAAATTTTAAAATGAATTTGAATAGTGCAACGGAACTAATGACGCTTGTAGTAAGAAACAGAATTGCGCTCCAAAATGTCATGCCAAGATAGCGGCTAATAGTATAGTCGAGATGTAAACCGTAACTCTCAAGAAAAGAATGAGACAAGACGATTATTGATATAACGACGCAATAGAAAATCGCGATTGTCTTGATTTTTGTTTGCTCAAGCTTCATGCTTTTAGTATAATGCGATTCGGTGGTTCTTTCAAGAAACCGTCCTTTTAATGTGCAGATATTCCTTTATGCTTTGTGAATTGTTATAAAATTTGTTACCGATTAATCCCGAGTCTATAAAAAAATCGCCACACTGGGCAATTTTGCTATTCAAAACCAATCAGGTTATTTAACCTTGCTTTCATTATAGCACAAGCTTTATTAATTGTCAAGAGAAAAATAATCCCCCTTTCGGGGATTATCTCTAATCTTCGTCCGGAATGATGGCGAGATGAGCTTCGTCAAGCTGAGCTTGGTCGACAAATGATGGCGAATCCATCATAAGATCAACACCGTTACCGTTCTTTGGGAAGGCGGTGATATCGCGAATATTCTCAATTCCTTCAAGTACCATGAAAATGCGGTCAAGACCTGGAGCGCAACCAGCGTGAGGTGGAGCACCAAATTTGAAGGCATTCAGCATTCCGCCGAAGCGTGATTCAACATAGGCATTGTTGTAGCCAAGAATATTGAAGACTTTGTACATGATTTCTGGGTTGTAGTTTCTGACGGCACCAGAGCAACATTCGTAGCCGTTCATAACCATATCGTATTGGTCAGCAACAATGGCGAGTTTTTCTTCGTCTGTTTTTGCGGCTTCAAGGGCTTTCAAACCACCTTTTGGCATCGAAAATGGGTTGTGGCCGAAATCGAGTTTTTTGTTTTTCTCGTCCCATTCGTAGAACGGAAAATCCACGATCCAGCAAAGAGCAACAACATTGTCGTCTTTGAGTTCGAAGTGATCTGCAAAAGCAATGCGGAGCTGACCGAGGACTTTGTTGACAAGATTTCTTTCGTCAGCACCAAAGAACACTGCATCGCCGTCTTCTACGCCAGTGAGTTTTTTGACATCCTTAATTTCCTGTTCGGACATGAATTTCAGAATTGGAGATTTGGCTTCGCCGTTTTCGTACATAATGTAAGCAAGGCCGCCAGCGCCGAGTTTTTTAGCTTTTTCTGTAAAGGTGTCAATTTGGGAACGAGTCAAAGCGGCACCACCTTTGACACAAATTGCTTTAACGCAAGGAGCTTTGAAGACTTTGAAGTCAGTCTTTTTGAACACTTCCGTAAGTTCAATCATTTCCATACCATAACGGAGGTCTGGTTTGTCGACGCCATATTTTTCCATTGCTTCGATATAGGGAATGCGTGGAACTTTTTCGGAAAGAAGTTTTTTGCCAGCAAAATCTTTTACGAGGGATTTATAGAGCGGTTCGATTTCGTTTCGGACAATTTCGCCATCATCAACAAAGGACATTTCCATATCGAGTTGGTAAAAGTCACCATAAAGGCGATCTGCACGAGGGTCTTCATCACGGAAGCATGGGGCAACTTGGAAATATTTGTTGACGCCGCCAACCATGAGAAGTTGCTTGAACTGTTGTGGTGCTTGAGGAAGCGCATAGAATTTCCCTGGGTGAAGACGAGATGGAACGAGAAAATCACGAGCACCTTCCGGAGAAGAGTTTGCAAGAATCGGGGTTTGGATTTCGGTGAAATCGTGATCATACATATAATTACGGACGAAGCGCAGATATTCAGAACGGCGTTTCAGAATGCCCTGCATTGATGGGCGTCGAAGATCGAGATAACGATATTTTAAGCGAAGTTCTTCGCCAGTTTCTTGGCCATCATCATGAGTGTTGACTGGAAGAGGCTCTGAACGGTTCAAGAGTTCAAGTTCGTCAACAACAAGTTCAATATCGCCGGTTGCAATGTTTGGATTTTTCAACTCTGGAGCACGTTCACGAATTTTGCCAGTTGCAGAAAGGACAAATTCGTCACGAACTGTCTCTGCTAGCTTAAAAGCAGCTTCAGTTTCTGGAGTAACGACGAGTTGAATAATTCCAGTGTGGTCGCGAAGGTCGATGAAAATCAAGCCACCATGGTCGCGGCGGGAATTTACCCAGCCTTTGACGTTTACGGTTTTTTTCAGGTGTGTTTTTAGTTCGCTTGATAAAATTCTCATGGAGAGAATTATATCATATTTTTAAGAAAAATCTAATTTTCAGATGTCGAGTTTTCGGAGTTTTGCTCTGTTTTGTCGGCTTCTTTGTTGTAGCTAGGTTCTTCTTTTGATTCTGAAATATTTTTCGGCGTTAGAATTGGCGGCTGCATCAACTTCAACTGTTCCTTTCTCTGATTCTCTAATAGCCTCCAAATGACAAAACCAATCAGAGCAAGACCAATCAGGATGAGCCAGATAAATGCCATATCTTTTGTTAACGAAAATGCCACGACAATAGCAGTTGGCGCCGCAATCCAGAAGATTGTTTTGCGACGTTTCACGGCACCCACGGCTGCAATAAAGATTGCTTCAATTAGAAATATAACTTGAAAAATCGTCTTGATATATTCTGGACGATCGTAGTAATGATATCCCAGATCATAAACTTCAAGCCACGTCAGGACAAGATAGGCAAAGAGAGAAGTGCCAACAATAGCTCGCCAATAGCTTTTTCTGTATATGCTCGTAGTGCCAAGGCAGAATACGACAGTGCTGGCAGCGATAAAGATAATTGCTTCTTCATATATCCCACCCGCAAGCTGAATAGTAGTGCCGGAGATACAGCAGACAAACAGATAAAAGGATATTTCTATATATGTCTTTATGTTGTTCTTGAGCCCCATAACGAGCCACGCGAGCGCCGGAATAGCAAGAGCGATAATGTTAAATAAAATCGTTTCGGATTCAGTTGTCATGGCGAAATAGTTGTTATACTGAGATGAACAAGCAAAACGTGCAAAAATTACGATCAGCGTATAAAAGATAAGATTAAATAGCTCGAGAAATTTTGCGCGCTTTTTTTGAAGATAGTAATAAGCCGTGAATAGGACCATTTCCGCCACATAAATCACGAGGATAACTTTGCTTTTATTATCAAAATCATCAACTAGAAGCGGAATCAGTGCTGCGATTGGATAAGAAGCAAAAAGCCAGCTTTTATTTTTCCATGAAGTTGCAAATAAAACTGTGAGGATTAATTCTAATGAGAATACGATAATTGCAATGTTGTTTGCAGAGATAACCACGCTTGATAATCCTAGTGCGAAAAGCGCTCCGAATGGCGCAAACACCAATGAAACTACAACTGGTGCAATTTCCCAATTGCGTTTTTCTGGGCACATTGCAGATATGAATAATGAATACATAACTTCCAATATAAATGTCATGGAGAAGATTATTGCAAACGAAACTGATTGTGCTGGGACTAGTTCCCATGCGATTGAAAGAATCAATGGCACCGCGACAACACGAGCAAGAATTTCGTCAACATGTTTCTTTCCTGTAAGCCGAGCAAGTACAAATTGTATAAAACAGATTGCAAAAATTATTGCATAATCAAAACCTGAGAGCGAGAAAATACCGAAAACTGTTGCGAAAGCTACAATTGAAGCGATGATACGCGAGCTAAACAATAAAACATCCCTATAGATAACAGGAATCTTTTCTTTAAGCGTAACGCATAGGACATTTGCAATAATACTGACTAAAATAACCGCTAAATAGTTCCACAAAATCGACATATGAAGGTTGGTCGGCGCTGAGCAAAATAGGGATACCACGAAGCCTATAGAAAATGTGGCAATAATGCGGCTTTTTATTACCAATGCAGCGACAATATAGGCAATCGTTCCAAGGAGGCTTGTCAGAAACCACGAAAGTTCGTCGCTCATTCCGGCAAAATGCGAAAAAGCATTGCCCATAAACGGTATCACGGCAAGCGAGGTACACAAAAATGCGGTCCCGGCCGGGATTAAAACCTTTATTCTTCTCACCAATAATCCAGCAGCATAGAAAACAATTGTGATAATTAATAAGATAATTAATTTAATTATATCTGGCACTGCCGACATCAAGAGGCTACATGAACCAACTACAATCAGAAAGCTACCAATGAAAAGTAGTGCGTTTAAGCCGCCATTTCCTTTTGGTTTTTCTTCTTTCATTGAAACAACTTGTCCGACATTTTGCGACGTCGTTTGTGCATTGTTTATTACTGAAGAATTATTATCATTTTCGTTCATGCTTATATTGTAACATATAAAAAAATATTACCGATATCGATAATATTTTTTTATACATTTCGTTTCTGCTATTCAGCTAATTTTTCGTCAATGATTTTTGAGAAATAGTCTACAAATGAAAGTTCATCTTTGTTGTCGTAAGCCCAATCAACAAACTCACCATCGATAAAGAAGGCTGGGGTGTATTGAATCTGATCTTTAACTGATGTGCCCAGAGCTTTATCAAACTCGACCTTCGCTTTTGTTTTGTCGCTTTCGAGATCGGCCTTGAATTTTTCCTTATCGCCTGTTCCTTCTGTGACTATGTCAAAATATGATATGAATTGTTCCGTGCGTTTTGTGGCGTCGGAATAATACCAATCGGATTGATTTTCAAAGAGGTAATTGCCGTATTTTTTCCAATAGCCTTGAAGGCCAGCAGCTTCAACAGCAACAGCAGCGGCAGTTCCGTTTGTGTGATATGAAAGAACGTAGGTTCTATGAATAACTGCAACATCGTCTTCATATTTTTCGAGCAATTGTTCGACATCGTCAACAACAGAAGCACATCCGGAACATTGATAATCGGAATATTCAATAATGGTCAATTTTGCATTTTTTGCGCCTTCAACATGCTCAGAAATATTTCCTGATTCTTCGCTAGCGGGAATAATTTCTGACAAGTTATATTCCCCAGTATCAATAGTATTATTTTGTTTTTGAAGTAGAGCCCAGCATAGAATTGCGACAAAGCCCAAAACTCCAATCACCAGAACAATAATCGTACTTGCTGATCCAGACTTATTTTTCATTTTACACTCCTTTAAAATTCAAGTGTTATAATTATAGCATGAAGTCGGAAAGTGTGATGCAAAAATTTGTAAAATGGCTCGATCCACGATTGGAAAAATACCGCGAAAAGAAACCGGAGAAAAGATTTACACCAAAAGATGTGTCTGAGCTTGTGGATGTTCTAAAGCGAACCCCAAAAGATATTCTTTCTATTCAAGAAAAGAACATGTTTGCCGCTATCATGAATATTTCCGAAAGAAAAGCCGTCGATTTAATGATTCCTAAAGAAGAAATTTATTTCGTTAAAGATGACGAAGTGCTTGGTCCATTAAACTTGGATAAACTTTACAAATCTGGCTATTCGATTTTTCCGGTTATTGATAAAAACGAAAAAATCATTGGCGTTTTAAAAACAGATTCCTTAAATTCATTAGAAATAAAAGACGCGAAGAAAGCGAAAAAATATTTGGACGGAAGTCGTGTTGTCTATTTGAACCAAAACGATACCGTCGAGATGATTATTGATGAATTCTTGAAAACTAATTCCCTCTTCTTTGCTATTCGAAATTCCGAAAACGAGATTATCGGAATGGTGACTTTTGATATTATTATTTATTATTTGCTTGGCAAGATTTGAACAAAAAACTTCCGAGTTGTCCGGAAGTTTTTTGACGCAGGTTTTACTATCGATTGCTTAGTATTCGATAAACTCTTGCCATGCGGCAGGAGGAATTTGCGACTTCTTGCGTGTGTGAGTACGCTTAAGTCTGATACGCATTAAGTGCGACTCCATTAATTTTCTCGCTCAAAACGACTATTAAGAAAGAGCGATTTTTCTATTTTAGCACACTATTTAATATTGCGGAAGACAATTTTCTTTAATTTAGCAAAGAAGGGCTGTACTTCGGAGATTCCAAGAAAATAGCTGGCAAGCGCATATGCAATCAAACTAGTTATTGCGATAATGCAGAACTTTGGAAAGGTCTGTAGGAACGAATTGTCGGTGGCCATGAGTGGCAAAAATTTCGTCATTGAATATGCGACACATCCAGTGATAAATGTTGCAAATAGCATTCTTCCGAAGCCTCTGAAAAAGTCGAGATTCAACATTTTGTATTTTGAGCGACTTTGCAAAATTGCAATTAAAATAATGATTTCAACTAGCGCACCAATCGACTGTGCCCACCCTAAGCCTTCGACGCCGAATCCTAAAAGATAGAATAGAATGGAAAGTAAAATAGTTAGCCCTATGGCAATAATTGAAATAATAAATGGTGTTTTTGTGTCTTGCGATGCATAGAAACCACGAGAAGCAATATGAAAAACACTACGAGCAAAAATTGCAACAATCATTGTGGCGAGGATTGATGAAATCAGCATGTCTCCGCCATTTTTAATAAAGTTCACAACATAGCCGCGGGCGAAAAAGGAAATTATTGATACTGGCAAAGAAATCCAAATAATCGAGCGCAGCGCTGCGCGGAATGTTTCGTAAAATTTGTCTTTGTTTCCTTCCCCAAGTTCTTCTGTAAGCTGCGGGAAAAATGCGGTCGAAATTGCAACGCCAATTAGATTAACTGGCATATTATAGAGCGAACTGGCTTGATTGAAACTACGAAGCGCACCAGCACCTAAGCGAGAGGAAAGATTTGTTGAGACGATCGAATTCACATAATCAATCCCTTGGTCGAGAGAACGAGCGGGCAGCAGGCGAAGAACATCTTTGAATCCGCGATTCTTCCAATAAATCTTGAATTCGTAATTAAAACCAAGACCGAAAACTCCGATCAGACCGACAATAACTTGCAGAATTGCGCCAAAGACGACACCGAGAGCAACACCCATAATTCCTCCGTCAAATGCTTGCCAACCAAAGATATTAATTCCATCAGTAAAACATTCGATGCCAACAAGAATGCCGATATTATATACTGTTGGAGCCAACGCAAAGAACACAAAGCGACCAACTGCTTGTTGAATTGACGAAAGAACTGTCGCGATTGACATCAAAAATGGATTAATCGCAATGACGCGCATCATATTTACGGCAAGAATCGTGCCGGACTCATCAAGACCAGGACCAACTATATAGCGAACTAGTGGTTCCGCAAAAATCATAATCAAAATACTTAAAACCAACGTGACGATCGCGAGTAAGTTGAGAATGCTGGTCGAAAGTTTCCATGCAGAATCTTTGTTGTTATTAATCAAACGCTGGTTAAAAACCGGAATAAAGGAAACCGCCAATGCACCAGACGTAACAATGAAAAACATGAAGTCCGGAATCGTAAAAGCGGCAGTGTAAGCATCGATTCCGGTCGGATAAGTGTCAAGGTAATATGTATTCAGCAGACGGTCACGGAATATTCCAAGAAGCGCAGAAATAAGCGTCGATACTGCTAAGATAATTGCTGCGGATTTTACAGACAACTTTGAGTTCGCGAGCGCAACGACAGACTTAAATTCAAAACGCTTTTTCTTCATGTTTTTTATTATAACAAAAAATCCTCTCGGACGAGAGGATTTTGTTTTATTAGTGAAGTTTCACGGAATCTGGAAGCGTTGTGCCTTTCAAGACTTCTGCGAGTTCTTTTTCTTCGAGAGTTTCTTTTTCGAGAAGTTCTTTGGCGAGTTTTTCAAGAACTTTTGAATTTGCTTTCAAAATTTCTTCTGCGCGCTTTGCAGCTTCTTCAGTCAGTTTTTTGACTTCTTCGTCAATCAATTCTGCGGTTTTTTCAGAATATGGTTTTCCGGTGGAAATTGTATAATATCCAGCGTCTTCGGCCGGGAAGACGAGGTTACGAAGTTTGTCACCCATGCCTTCTTCAATAATCATTTCCTTGGAGAGCGTTGCTACGTTTTTCAAATCCGAGGAAGCGCCAGTCGTAATGTCGTCTTTGCCAAAAATCAATTTTTCCGCAATGCGTCCGCCCATGGCACGAGCAAGAACATCTTTCAGCTCGTAGATGTTTTTGTAGCTTCGATCTTCTTCTGGAAGGAACCAGGTAACACCACCGGTACGACCACGAGGAATAATCGTAACCTTGTGGACCGGATCAGAATCTGGAAGAACGTGGCCAACAACAGCATGTCCAGCTTCGTGATAGGCGGTCACTTCGCGTTCATGTTCATTCATGACTTTGGACTTTCTTTCTGGACCAATCGCAACGCGCTCAAAAGCTTCGGTCACATCTGCATTGGTGATTTCTTTGTGACCCTCGCGAGCAGCAGTGATTGCAGCCTCGTTGGCAATATTTGCCAAATCCGCTCCAGAAGAACCAGCAGTTTTTGCAGCAAGAGCATCGAGATTGACGGTCTTATCGACTGGTTTGTTTTTAAAATGAACATTCAGAATTTCCAAACGATCTTTTCTTTCCGGAAGCGTCACATTGATATGGCGGTCGAAACGTCCTGGGCGGAGAAGTGCTTTATCGAGCATATCGACGCGGTTTGTTGCAGCGATGACAATAACGCCACTTTCGTTGTCAAAGCCATCCATTTCGACGAGGATTTGATTCAATGTTTGCTCGTCTTCACGACCGGCACCACCGCGAGCGTCGCGTTTATGAGCGACGGCATCAATTTCATCGATGAAGATAATTGAAGGAGCGTTTTTCTTGGCTTTACTGAATAAGTCACGGACGCGAGAGGCACCAACACCAACAAACATTTCAGCAAATTCGGAACCAGAAATTGAGAAGAATGGGACGTTCGCTTCACCTGCAACAGCGCGAGCCATCAGGGTTTTTCCTGTTCCTGGATCACCAGCAAGCAGAACACCACGCGGGATCTTTGCACCGAGTTTTTCATATTTTTTTGGATTTTTCAAAAAATCAACGATTTCGGTCAAATCTTGTTTTGCTGCTTCGTTTCCTGCCACGTCTGAGAAGAGAACTTTTTTCTTGTCGGGACCATAAAGGCGAGCTTTTGCCTTTCCAAATCCAATGTTTTGATTGTTCATTGATTGGGCTTGGCTCATTAAACGGCGCACGAAAAAGATTACGATCGCTGCCGGAATTAAGATCATGAGGACTTCAAGTATGACACCGGCAACATCAAAGTCTTCTACGACTTCTATTTTTGGATATTTTTCGATACACTTATTCAGCTCGTCGCCAGAAAATTCGGCGCATTTTTCCGAAGGATTAATTAAGCCTTGATCATAAAGCGTGCCAGAATTATCCTTGCGAGATGTTTGAGTAGCATAATCTTTTCCTTCAACAGTGATTTCTAGACTATTGCCGCTGACGACGATTTTTTTGATGTCGCCATTTTCGTCATTAGCGCGCGCGACCACGTCAGAAAGAGGAATTTCCTCAAGCGCGGTAGATTTCCCGAAAAGCGAAGTAGCTAGCGCAGAACATAATAGAAATACTATAAAGAAAAACGCGATACTTCGTCCGAGATTGGATTTAGATTTTTTATCATTTGGTTTTTTTACAGATTGTTGTGACATGAAATTATTATAGCATGGAAAAGAATGCTAGACTTCTAAAATTATAATTTCTTTAAAACGGCAAGAACATCCCAATTAAGAAGGAAAACAGGTTCAAAAGAAGAGATAATAGAAATGGATTCATTTTGTTTCTATTGATATTTTTTTCAAAGAAGGACGTATAGATGAGCCCTTCAGCAATAAATGCGATCACCTCCAGAATAGCCATAGAGACGTAATATGCGTTGAAACCACTGGAATATAGCGCAAAGTTCGAAATCAGAACGACAAGCGGATTCGTAATTATTTGTGCAAGAACAACAATCCCGAGATTTTTCTTTCTTACGCCAAATGCAAGCGCGAAAAGAAGTTCAATTGTTATGGTTGCAACTAGGCAAATTACCACCAAAATTACTAGCCCGAGAATCATATTTGATGATTGAGGATATCCAGTGCCGAACGATCCGACTGGTTCATCCACTGCTACGTCAGCAAAGAATTGGACAATATTATTCATCCTCACCTCCCTCTTTCATTTGTTTTTTGGTAGATTTCTTTGAAGACTTTTTCTGTTCTTTTTCCGGGTTTGGTTCGATTTCTTCTTCCATCTTCGCAATGCCTGATTCAATCTCGTCTTCTATTTTTGTGGTATTTGGTTCGATTTCGTCTTCCATTTTCGCGAAGTTTTGATCAATCTCGTCGGACTTTTTTTCGGATTCTTCTTCAATCTTTTTGAGTTCTTTTTCAAAATATGACTCATTTTCTTCCGAGGATTTTTCCTCTTCTTCTGAGTTTTCGTTCCCGTTTTCTTCTCTGTTTTCTGTAATCTCGCCGGGAATATCGTCAAAGTCTTGGTCAGTTTCGCTTTCATCTCTCTCAGAATCTGGATTGTTTTCTTCTGCTTTTTTTTCGGATTCTGGTTCATTTTCGACATTATCTTCGTCGGAGTTTTGTTCATTTTTGCCACTATTTTCTTCAGAGTTCGACTCATTTTCATCTGATGTTCCTTCGATCTTTGATTCATTTTCAACATCATCTTCATTAGAGTTTGGTTTATTTTCTTCTGCTTTTTCTTCGGATTTTTCCGAATTATCATCGCCATCATCTGACGCGTTTTCTTTGTTCTTTTTGTGTTTTTTGGCAAGAATTAACGCAATTATAATGGACGTAGAAAGAATACCAAAGCCAATAATCAAAAAGATAAGCAAATTTCCTTCATCACCTCTGCTCTGTTCGATATTTTCTTTATCTTCATCTCTATTATTATCCCTTTCATTTGTATTTTCATTCATGAAGCTTTCCGGTATAAGCAATTCTTCTGTTTCTTTTTTTGGTTCCGCTGCTGACGACAGAACTACAGAATCGTCCGTCCTACCTACACGAATCCATCCGCTATGATTATCATCTTCAATATAATACCAATACCAATCTCCAACGTTTTGGACTTGATATTTCATTTTATACTTTCCGATATCAAAATACTCTCCCGTTTCTTCGCCATTTATGTTTGTGTATATTATTTTTTTATTCTTCAACTCGAGCACCATTTTATCTCGGGCGTAAGCAAAATCACCTTCCGATGCCAACTCGTCGCATGGGCCATCCGAATAAGGGCTAGTTGTACAATTTAAAAACCATCCAGATTTTTCTCCAACAGTCAAGTAATATCCACGCTTAAATTTGCCTTTCGTAGTTTGGAATTTATTTTCCACCTCGGTAAAAGCAGGAATTGTGACGATTTCCGTTGGATTATTTATACTCGTATATAATACAACATCGCTAGTTGTATACATATAATCGTAATAGACATCTTCACTACCAATATCATTTTTTATCCAACCTTCACGGCCATCATACTCTACATAAAATGACTTATCGAACGGGCTTGAGTACTCCCAGTATTTGAATTGTATTTCTGTTAATTCTGGCACTTCAAATGAATAAAATGGTTCTTCGTCTTCGAGATTGTGATATAAATAATTCTTTTCAATAGAATAAACCGTATGATTTTCTTTAGATGCGTATGAGACTAAATCATGGCTTGTTGGAATAGCATCATTATATGCCACCCATCCAGAGTGGCCTTCGTATTCGACAAACATGAAGACCTGATCATAATGAGTTGAGCTAATAGCTATGCCTTTTGGTAGACAGAATTTATCATCGACTTTTCCGTAGAGATAGTCTGGGCCTTTGTAGAGACAGCCTTTTTCATTCGAAACGTACCTCGTAATCTTATCAGACTCTTTTGCTTTTGAAAAGTCAAATGGTTCGGTTGGTTCTATATCTTCTAACTTTACCTCCAGCCATGTATTTTCTTCTCGAATGGACGCATAGTCCTGTCTGGAATAGCTTGCGATATTTAGTATTGTCCCGTATGGCACATGTTTTTCAAATTCATATCTCCGACTGTAATCTTGGTCGTCATACCCTAGCCTGAACAAATCAGCACCTTCAGGATTCGTAACTCGTATAGTTACTATTCCGCTACTATTACCATATTCGTAGTCTCGTAAAAACGAATACGGGCCATCAATGTCTGCAAAAGATGGATGGGTCAATAATAGTGAGAATACACAAGAAAAGACGACCGCAAGACTAAGTGCAATGGTTTTATTGCTTTTTTTCATTTTTGATTTCCTTTCTTACTAAGATGATTGTTATTATGATTGTTGCTAGGACTATTCCTGAGACGATTATGAGCGGGCCGGGATCGGAGCGCCAAACGGCCGGGACTTCTGAGACTTGAAAATCAAACATGGCGTTTTTCCTTTTTTGTTATTTTCATTAAGAACAGAAGGCAGATTATGGATGCGATAATAATGACAAAACAATTCGTGAAAAGATTTCCTAATTTGAAGAAGAAAATTGGAACCGTGCCAAGAAAAAGTCCAATTGTTGTTAGTCCAAAAGCAAGTCCTGGGGCTTTTTTCAAAACGGAAACTAGCAATGCGAGCGTAATTGACATTGTCATGCTGAACAACATTACACCAATCAAAGAAACGACCATTAAATTGTCGCCAAAAAGCAAAAACGGCAAAGCGCCAACCACGCTGAGGAGAGCTGTTTTTCTGACGCCAATTTTGTCGCACAAAATTCCGCCGAGCGCTTTTCCGGTGCCCATAAAAACATAGAGAAGAATCATTTGGATTGTTGTTTTGTTCCATGAAGTCGGAATTCCGTAGCCCATATAACTGCGAACAATTACAATAAATACTGCCGCAAGAATTATGAGAGCTGCGGGAATTTTTTCATTTGCGTAATTGAATTTTTCGCACGGATTTTTCCCGACATTTTTACGATATCGTTCCGCAAGAATGATGAATGGAATTGCGGAGAGAGAAATAAACAAAATAAACCAAAACGGCGCCGACTGCGCGAGTAACTTTCCTGTCACGACGCCAAAGGAACCGCCCGCAACAAAAATTGCGCTCGGTGCGATTTTGCCGTTTGATGACCGCAGCGTCACTTCCGCTCCAGCAACATGGACACAAGCGTTGCCGACTGTTATGAAACCTAAAATCACATAAAGCGGCAAAACGTTTAGCCCAAAAAGAACAATCCCAATCGACAGCAAAATAATTCCAATTATTCCTAATGGAATTTTTGGGAATTTGTCGCTTAAATATCCGAGCAAAGATTGCGGGACAAAAGCGAGCGCATCGTAAGCGAACGGCACTATCCAGAGGAGATAATTGTCGCCAATAATCGATGAAAGAAAAAAGAAGCAGACGACTTCGACTGCAAAATGAATATAAAAATATATCCATCCTGACGCATTATGCTTCATGATTATATTTTAGCATAAACTTAATAAAATCTTAATCTTCATATATATTATATATGTATGAAGATTTTCCGCCGGTTGCATCAATCTTGGCTGTTCGTTGCTTTGTGCCTTGGGATTATCGTTGGGACGATTTTGGCGCTAATTTTTCGACCGGCGTTCTTTGCGTCTCCAATTTGGATTGTCTTTGTTTTGTTGTTATTTATTTTTGCATTTTTTAAGCCGAATTATTTATTTCTAATTGTCGTCTTTTTGTCGGGAATTATTTTATCATTTTTTCGTGCTAGTGCGGATTTTGCAGGGGAAGATTATATCAAACAATTTGTCGGGCAAACCATTGAAATTTCTGGAATAATTTCTGGGGATCCGGATGTCGACGAGAGCGGAACTTCCTTAAAATTATCATCAATAATAATTGGTGACCAAAAAATAAAAGGTTCTGTTTTTGTGAAATTGGGTGGAGTAAATTTGGAATTGGAACGCTCAGATTTGGTTGTTTTGGAAGGAAAAGTTTCTGAAGGTTTTGGAAGTTTTGCTGCGTTTTTTTCTCGCCCAAAAATAATATCGATTGCGAAACCGGAGCCTGGAGATGTGTTTCTTAAAATGCGAAACTGGTTTGCCGAACAAGTGCGAAAATTTATTCCCGATGAAGAAAATTCTTTGGGGCTCGCATATCTACTTGGAATGAAAAATGGACTTTCCGACGAGGTTCTCGAAATGCTCCGAATTGTCGGACTCACTCATATTGTCGTTGCGAGCGGAACACATCTTGGAATTATCGTGTCCGTCGTGAGAAAAATTTTTGGCAGACTTTCGCGATTTGCTGGTTTGCTTTTCTCGATTTTGTTTATTTTGATTTTTAGCGGAATTATTGGTTGGACCGCATCAATTACGCGCGCTGCAATCGTGACAATTTTGTCTTTGCTTGCATGGTATGTTGGCCGAAAATTTGACGGTTGGCGAATTTTGTTAATTGCAGCGGCTGCGACTTTAATGGTTAATCCAATGTTCGTTACGAATCTTGGTTGGCTTTTGTCGTTTGGCTCATTTGCTGGGATTTTGATTTTGATGCCGGAAATTAAAGGATTTTTGTTTGGCGAGAAAAAAGTGAAGAAAATTTGGGAAATTATCCTCGCAACAATTTCCGCGCAGCTATTATGCATTCCAATTTTGCTTTATTATTTTGGAACTATTTCTTTGATTTCTGTTGTTGCGAATGTTTTGATTTTACCAACAATTCCCTTCGTGATGGGAACCATTTTCCTCACTGGAGTGACTTCTTTTTGCTCATTTTTGGGAACTATTTTTGGGACTGTTTCAAAATGGATTCTTGATTATCATCTTCTGATTGTGAAATTCTTTTCCGAACAAAAGATGTTTCTCATTTCTATCGAGCCAGAAAATCCGTTGGTTTTTTTGATTTATATTCCAATTATTTTGCCGTTTTTGATTTTATTTATTCGAAGATATTTCAAGAAACGCAGTAAAACTAGATTATAATCCTATTCCCTTTTCTTTCTAGCAATTACCACGATTACTATGGATATTACAAATACTGTACCAATAATTGGGATTGCTAGATATTTCTTGTTGTCTTCGGCATCAGTTTCAGATTGAGCATCATTTTCCTCCTTGGCATGTTCTTCTACGCCGAGGGGTCGACTATGTAGTTCTTTACTACTATCTATATTCTTCTGTTGATTCTCATCAATAGTGTCGCCGGTTTCGTTTAAGTACTGGTTATTTAGTGTTGGGGATGTTTGCCGACTATTAAGTGTTGGCATTTCTGATTGTTGATTTTGCGGCGCAGGTTGAGGCGGTTGTGATTCTACAACTGTCTTGTAAGTTAAGTAGCCTGGATCGCTTTCGCCCCCATCAACATGAGCAAAGGAAACATCTCGCCACCAATATTTATCATAACGAGTTCCTGCCCCACCGACTAGTTTCGGAGTTGCATTAAACATGCACTCGTATGTCGCGCAGAATTGGTTGTCTTCAATTTTAGAAACATCCCAACCGTCACCAACATAAATTGTCGTGAGATTTTTCATATTAGCAAACATATTTTTCGCAGTTGTAAGATTGCTCGTTTGCCATGTCGATAAATCAAGCTCCTTGAATCCGCTACTCTTAAACAACTGCCACATATCTTCAATATTACGCGTATTGAGTGTTTCGATACCGCTAATACTACAATTTGGCGATTCGGTACAAATTCCAGCAAACATTCCTGACATTTCAGTCAAGCTTGCCGGTAGGTTCCAGTTCTTAATATCCAAAACGAATTCGTTAGCATAGTAGCCGGCTCCTAGGAAATGTTCTGAAGATGGAATATAGTAGGTGTCTGTTATCCTTCGTAGATCCCAATTTGATAAATTTAATTCTACTTTTTTAGATCTAGACCCGGTATACCCGAACAATCCGCCCATATTTGTAATATTGGAAGTGTCCCATCTCGATAAATCAATATCGACGTTCTCCTCGAAAACTCCAAACTGCTCAAACATTTGAGTAATATTCATCACATTTCCGGTATTTTGCCAATCAGAAACACCTTTAAGAGTAAAGTTCTTCGCAGAAATATTTTCATCGCATGTATCATCCGAGGACTGCTGTTTGCAATAAGTACCAAGCCGAGAAAAGCTAAACGCGAGATCTTTGGCGTTTTTAATGTTCCATCCAGAAACATTTAGTTCCCAATCGTCTGATCCAACACCAAAAGATCTGAAGACACCGCTCATATTTTCTACATTTGAGACGTTCCAGCCCGATAAGTCCAATACATCTAATTTTTCCGCCTCGTCGTTTGTTGTCCATTGATTCGTCTTACCACCGAAGCCAGAGAACATGGAGCCCATATCGGTTACGCCGGACACATCTAGTTCGGCCAAACCCTTGACCGTAAGATGATTGATAAATTTTGGACCATAGAAGTAATGTCCGGTGCTGCTAAACATTCCAGATACATTTTTGACACTGGAGGTGTTGCGCCAACCACTCAAATCGATTTTTACATCCGTATCTGGGGAACCTATACCCAAAAACATCTCATATGCAGTCGTTGCTGATTGAAGATTCCAGCCGCTAAGATTAATGTTTGTATCTTTGCCTGAATCATCATTAAATTGTCTGAACATTTCGGCAAGATCTCTTACCTCGGATACATTCCAGTCGCTAAGATTGATAGTGTCTGGCGTTTCCGTATATGCAAACATCTCACGCATATTTGTAACATTTGTCATATCAAGATCCTCAAGACCTACAAAATCATCAATCCTGGCGCCATGAAACATGTAACTTGTCGTATTAAGTATTGGCGTATTCCATCCCCTAATGTCAATCTTCTTAATTTTTCCGTTCTGGCCAGTGTAGTCATAATCAAATAATCCTCCAGCACTAGCAAGGTTCGGCATATCCCATCCTGACAAATTGATGGTTCCGACGTTTTTTCCGAAATAGCTAAACATATAACTTATATCTTTTACCTGACTCATGTCAAAGCTAGAAAAGTCTAGATTGATTTCTTTATCAACATTCCTACTAGCATGTCTAAACGCACCCTGCATCGAAATAACTTCGGACGTATTTAGGTTTTCAGCATTTGTAACTTTCTCGAGATTTTCAGCATATTCGAACCACTCATATAGCGACTTTGGTTTGTAATCATAAAATGAGGTTTCAAAATTAATACTTTTGATTTCTTCATTATAGAAACTCCATTGCGTATCTACCAGTTCCGGATATTCGTCTTGATATTTTTTTGTTTCCATTGCCATAATTTTATTGATTTTTGATTGTTGAGATTCGTTGTTTCCGGCATAGTAAACATAATCCTGGCCAACTTTTGGACTAATTCTGTCGAAGCTGAAATTCAAATTTCCGTCTTCCGTCAGAATTGCTCTTGGAGATTTATTCTCCTTCATTATGCAACGAATAGACGAAAAAGCTCCTAAGTCTATATGCTCAACTCCATGGTTATTTACAAAATAGTATTCATACTCTTCGTAATAATCATCGCCTGTTAAGTTTGCCGTCATAAGAGGTATGGAGTATCCAAGATATTCCATTTCCACGTATTCTTCACCATAAAGTTTTTTGTAAATCTTCGAATGTGTTAAATAATTAAATGGCTCTTGAGTGTAGATTTTCGGATTTTCCCCGTATCCTCTACTCAAAATGTCAAAATTAGAATAGGACGGCAGAGTCCAGCCAGATGGACAGATTGAATTATGGGCAGTCGTGAAATCTTTTTCCGAATCACCATCGGTTAAAGTTGCGCCGTACCAATTGTACGCATATTCGCTACCCACATTGTCGGTTCCATAATTACCGATAAGCCTGACTTCCTCGGCGTTATCGATATCAGTGTTTTCTGGAGTGAATTCTAGGTTTTCATTATTAAGATTTAGACGGAGCTCAGTAGTCATCCAGCAGTTGTCATCTTTGAGCCTGGAAATTGAATAGACATTTCCGTCGCGAATGTCGGCGAGACCATATTGAACTTCAGGTTCCAAACTTTCACATACCGAAGTCGTCATTTGGTTCATATTTAATAATTCTTCGCCATCATAAACAACTTTTTTGAGCCATTTAGCATATAGCCTTGTGTCTGCTTTAATTTCAATATCTTCCCCTGGAAGATATTTTTCTTTTTCTTCCGTTTCCCACCAACCGAATAAATATCCTGCACGTGCCGGAACTTTTTCTGAAATAGTAAGTATTTTACTGTCTTGAATGGTTTCTTCTGTATATTTTTCTGGGAGATTTTGAACTGCATCCTCTGTATTCTGGTCATAAATAATAGATATGTCACGAGGTGCGCTTGAGATGCAGCGGACGGATCCTCCCCAATAAGCGTAATCTGTGTCCATGACATTGATGCCTTGAATATAATACATATATTTGTCGACTATATTTCCATCATCATCTTCCATCTCCATGGTACCGCTTTGAATAATAATACCGTCTTGGAAAACCTCTATATTTGCTCCATCAATTTGCTTGAGAAGGAGCATCTTATCATCACTACCTTCCTCGATATATTCTGCATATTCCGATGTGGGGACGTAAGTTCCCGTATATGTATCTGACAGATGCGGAATTATTGTTGCCAAGTCAGTACCACTCACGATAAGACCATGCCATTTTCCATATGCATCATATTCATCATAAACGATTTCCGTGTCAAATTCGGCGCCGTAGCTCATAATCAAATCATGAAATTCGTCAGATCGAGCCATTTTCCAACCTACCGGACAAATTGACTGAGACAAGGTCGGATTAATATCTAATGTTTGAAAATCCAATACATCTGCGGTCGCAGATAAATAATTGTAGTAGTTGCCATCTTCTTTATTCCCCGAATCAAACGAATAATCTGGCATAACATCCATGAAATTTTCCGGCTCTGGATTCAGATCATCTTCGTAAAGCCACTCTTCGGTTTTGTCTGTCGAGGTGCTTCTTCTAGGATAATAGTTCTGGTTTATGTTGGTATTTTCTGGAGTCAGAGGAACAACTTCCGTTTCTCCGTTTGGTTTCGTGCGTAGTGCACCGCCGCCGTTTTCATCAGAAACAAGATCGAGGTCCAGATTTGTTGTCATCCAAATTTTGCCGTCGTTCTGTTTTGTTACAACATATTCTTTGCCATCACGGTTGTCGCAAAGAGTTTTCTTTTCACCAATTGCAAGTTTACCGTCAAAATCCTGCATTTCTTCTTTTCCGTAACATGCAATATCTTTATTTGTTGTTGCCTTAACAACGGAACCGTTTAGCCTGTATGTGCCAATCTCCGTATCTCTTGTGGTTCGGACGGCCAAATGTAGGCTTTTTGTTCTTGATTCGGCCGCTTCGATTGTTTTATCGAAATGAATTTCCGTATTCAATGGTAAATATATAAAGCCATCAAAGGAAATTGCGGCAACCGCTGAAGGATATTTTTCGAATTCCTGTTTTGGGAGCATCTCATTGATTGACGGAATTTGCTGGCCATTTTCATTCGTCAATACCGTCGAACCAGCAACAAAATTAGCCGTATATCCGGTAAAGTTATTAGTCGAAAAAGTGAACGGAATAGAAAATTCTGCTAGATCTCCTCGTTGGATAGTTTTTTCTACGAAGCTTTGGCTCGATTCAATATTAATAGAAAGTTCATCATTTGCAAACGATGGGATTGCGTTGACTAGGATTATTGGAAGAACGAAAATGACACCAGACAAAAGCGGAAAAGCTAGGGAAAGTCTCTGCTTCTTGTAATTTACATATAGAGTATTCTTCTTAAACAGCTTCTTACGATTCATCAGAAGAAAGGCGACACCAAAAGTCATAGCGAAAATTAAAATATACGATACAATCTTTGGGGTGATTTTTGAGGATTTTGGTTGAGAGTTAGAGCCCGTATTTGCCGAGCCTGGTCCATCTTCTTCGTCAGTGTTAGGCGCATCTGGATTAACTTCAGGATCATCGTCGTCATCTGTTTCTTCATGCTCAGGATCGTCGTCATCGTCATCATCGTCCTCTTCTGGTTCAGTTTCTTCCTCTCTTTTCTGTAAAGTTAGGGAAAAATCAATCGACTTTTCTGCGGTTTTTGATTCATTTTCTGATACTGCAAAAGCCGGATTGAAATTAAAAAATAGCGTGATTAATAATACAAAAATTGTGATTTTTCTTGCAACGGAAAAAACACTGAAAAAGTTTAATCTTTTCATTATAACCTTCCTTTAAAAACTCTTTATGTTCGTTTTTGTTAGAGGAGAGTAGCCTTTTTATTTTCCCAATCTATAATACGTTTTTATTTTAACATAAGTTTTTTGAAAATGTCAACAAAAAAAATCACCTTTTGGTGATTTTTTTAAATTCTATGCGCCAACTTTGTCTTTTGAGTTTTTGCGAGTGGCATTATGTTCGATATATTCAATGATTTTTTCAGCAACATTTCTGCCGGTTACTTTTTCAATACCAAATCCTGGGGAAGCATTAACCTCGAGAACAACCGGACCGCGACCGGAGCGCATTAAATCAACACCAGCAATATGGAGGCCCATAGCTTTGGCAGCCTTGACGGCTAATTTTTTCTCTTCGTCGGTGAGTTTAATTGAAGTTCCGAGACCGCCTTTATGGAGGTTGGAGCGAAAATCATCGTCGAGCGATTGGCGTTGCATGGAGGCAACTACGCGAGAGCCAACAACGAAAGCACGAATGTCGGTGCCGGCAGATTCTTTGATGAATTCCTGAAGAAGAATGTTTGTTCCATCTTCATTATAAAGATAGAAAGCTTGGAGAGCTGATTTTGCAGCCTTTTTTGTGTCGGCAAGAACAACGCCGTTTCCATGGGTTCCAGTTGCAAGTTTAATGATGACTGGAAGGCCAATTTGCTCGAGAAGATCGTCGATGTCAGTGGTGTTTCGAGAAACAAGAGTTTTTGGAGTGTCGACGCCGGCTTTGGTGAGAATTTGCTGAGAACGTAATTTGTCACGAGCACGAGTAATGGCAATCGAGCTGGCCGCAGTCCAAGCGCCTTGCATTTCGAACTGTCGAACAATCGCACAACCATACTTCGTCATACTATTTGAAATTCTCGGCAAAATCGCATCAAAAGATCCGAGCTTTTCTCCTTTGTAGAAAATGTTTGGATGTTTTTCGTCAAGCGAAATATAACAATTCTTATATTTAATGACTTTAACTTTGTGGCCACGCTTTTCGGCTTCTTCGACAAGGCGTTTTGTTGAATAGTTGGCGTTACCATTTGAAAGGATTGCAATTTTCATCTTTTGTCTCCTAATTTGATTTTACATATTTTTGATGGAATTTGAAGGGATTTTCGGATAATTCTTTATTCAGATGTGGCGTTTTGTGATGTTTTTCGGGTCTAATTTCTTCTTGCGATACATCGACGATGAATTTGTTTTTTATCGTCTTCCGTCCAATTAGAACTGGGAAATGGTTTTTCGATCTGTCGGACAGGCTAAAAGTTGCATTAATTTTTTTGCTGCCAATTTTTATGGATAATTTTGCGCGATAACGAATTTGTTCTTCGCCATTACTACTTCTAACTATGGCGACTTTGTAGCTTTTTCTCTCGACCTTCTTTCCAAAGATTTCAAAGGAAAGTATGCCTTCTTTCGAAACATTAATATTTTCTGCATGAACCGATGAGGAATCAGCGCCAGTATCAATTTTCGCCGGAATACCCTCGACTCCTTCAATAGAAACAAAGGTATTTGCGCCAATAATTTCTTTTTCTTCACAAAAGTTGTTCACGATATTTTTCTTGGTTAGTTCAAAATATCTCACGAATTGAGGCGAACGATTTGCTTCGATAATTTTCATATCACCATTTTCTAGTATTGCCACATCAAATCCGATAAAATCAAGATTTTCTGCTTTTTTTGCTGCCAATTTTACGAACTCTCTTTCGCCTGGGGTAATTTTTCGAGTGCCAAGCACCTTCACTTTTCCGGTTTGTTTGCTGCTTTTTATGCTGACGGTATCAATAATTTTCCCTTCTACAACATATACTCTTATTTCTTCTTTTATGTTGAGGATTTCTTGAACAATCCAAGAATCATCAAGCTTTTTATTGTCGAGCGTGAATAAAATGTCTTTTGCGCGCTGAGAAATACGGGGTTTTGCAAGATTTTCACCTTCAACAAAGGTCTTTTCAGACGGTAGCCAAGTTTTCGGCATCAAGTCGCCGAATATCTGATACTGATGGTATTTGTCTTCGATTGTTTTCATATCAGAAAAACTTCTGATATTATCTATACTTCTTGAATCCTTGTAATATTCGATAATATTATTAAGATTCGATTCATCAGGTATATAATCTGGGGAATTGAATGGGTCCCGAAAATATACAATATTACTTGGTTCTGGAGTTTTTGCGTCTTCATAGAAAAAAATATGCCAATCTGAAAAAAGATTTGCTGAAGGGTCATTTTTTGTAGTCCAGATAGTTTTATTTGTCATTCAAAAACAATCCCAAATATTAAGTTTGGTAGGTTTATTGTATCATATTTAAGCATTAAAGTCAAGGTGATTTGCTAGTTTTTCCTCAACATATTTAGCTTGATCTGGGTTTGTCGGGTCAAACTTGCCCGCCTCAATAAAATGCATGATGTCTTCAATTTTATCTCCTTTAATAAGCCGATCCTCGATGTAATTTGTGGCTAAAACAAAGCCGGTGAAATAAATTGCATCTTTTGTGAAAATTCCATAAACTTCATCATTCCCTGGCGTTCCGCGGTAAATCCTGTTTGCATGAGCATAGGCTTCTTTTTCGACCGTTTCGGAGTCGGTTCTTCCGCGATTTTGTTCTCTTTCGATATATCTTTCGACCAATTCTTTGCGGGTGTGTTTTTTGCCATCGAGCTGGCCGAGCGCAAAGGCAATATCAACATAACGGTCAATTATTTTTTGAGGAAATTGTGCACTAGCTGCAAATTCGTTCAGGATCGCGAAACCTTCTTCTATTCTCTCGTAATCTGGCATTCTCTGTATGTGATTTGTTTCCCCATTTAGACCGCTCAAGACATGTCTCAGGACTTCGTGTGAAAATAGGCCTTTGACGTTTTGAGGCTTTGCTGGCGACCGGCTCAAACCAACTTTGATTGTTTTTCCACTGGCGGCTAAGGTGGACCCGTCATTCGTCTCAATATTTACATCTTGCCATCTACTGTCTTTTTCCCGAAGCTTTATCAGGCCACGCTCGAAGCACTCAATAATTTCCGTTGGCGCCAAATCGTGGTCAAACGATTCTGTTTCGAGAGCATCGAGTGCGTCGCCATATTCATCAGATAAATATTTTCCGATTTCTTTTGAAACAAACTCACAACTCTTTAGAATTGAATTGTCGCCATTCTCCAGCATTTGGGCCATTTCGGCGTCGGGTTTGCCATAGATTTTAATTCCTAGATCTGTGAACGCATCCGCCCAATTTTGGCGTTCACTGATTGGGCGCTCTTCGTCGTTGGTTTGATATGCTAGGAGTGTTAAATAAATTTTTTCTTCTTGTTCTTTGATTTTTTGTTTTTCAAATTCGTTCGATGCAGCATCTTCAAAAAAGTGCCAATAAGCTTCGTCGAAAACTTTTTTGACCTCAACATGGAGGTCTGGACCATATTCTAAAGAATCTTCGCTTGCGCTAAATTTGGTTGGCAATGTTGCGCGACTAATAAAATTTGAAGATGGGTAGGCGCTCTTTGGGACATGAGGCGGAATCAATTCTTTGTTCATAGCTTTATTCTATCATGCAAATGGTTGCAAAAAATATTATTTGGTTTAGACTGAATAAAAATAAGGAGAGAAAATGGGAGTATTGGAGGACATGCTGGTTCGTAATGGGATAATTTTGAGACAGCCCGACGGATCAAGGTCTTATATTGAGGGGAGTTTGGTTTATAACTCGCTCGTAATTCGTAACTCGGACGGATATGTTACGCATCGCATTGAGAAATCTGCGAACGGAGCCGATTTGGTTGTGCGAAATTGTTCAACCGGATGTGTCGAAACGAGAATTCGCTACGGAACAACAAATTTATTTTAATCGATTCAAAAATCCCCCATTTCTGGGGGATTTCCACACTCACTTTACAAATCTTACACTTCTAATTTGTTTTTGTTTTTGGGAGATTTGTTTTTTATTATTCCTCGTCTTCATTCCTTCTTTTTTCTATAAGGAAGATGATGACTGCTCCTGCAGAGACGAGGACGAATGAGGCTACGATGACTGCAATAGTTGCAGTATCGACAGTTGAGGCTTTCTCAACTGATTTTTCTACACCAAGTGGTTCGGTT
>JAZUHD010000038.1:0-36678 GCA_045641545.1 Candidatus Nanosyncoccus sp. | reverse complement strand
CACAATTCCGTTTATATGCTATAATAAGCAATGTAGGCGATGTAGCTCAGTTGGCAGAGCAGCTCATTCGTAACGCGCAGGTCACAGGTTCGACCCCTGCCATCGGCTCCAAAAAAAGACCCCATTTCTATGGAGTCTTTTTTTTAAGACCATCTATCTAGTATATTTTTCATTCAAATCAGAATAATCATATAGTTCATTCTCGTTAAACCAGAGACTAATTTCTTTTTGTGCCTCATCAAGACTACCGCTAGCGTGCACCAAGTTTGGAACTCCAATACCCTTCGCATTTGAATAACCAAAACTCATATGCGAATAATCACCACGAATCGTTCCCATTTCTGCCGATTTCGGCTCCGTAGGGCCAACAATCTTTCGAACCAGAGGAACAGCCTCAACGCCTTCAAGCACAATAGCAATAACGGGTCCAGTCATCATATATGCAACATTATATTTAAACGTCTCTTCTCCTCGTCGGGTAATCATCTGGCCAATATCTTCATAATGTTTTCTATAAAGAGTCTCATCAGGCATAACCATCTTCATGCCAACTATCTTTAGTCCAACACGTTCAAATCTTTGCATAATTTCCCCAACGATACCGCGTTGTACTGTATCGGGTTTCAAAACTACCAAACTACGCTGAATTAAATCTACTTCTTTTCCCATATAATCTCCTTTTAATTTACTTCATTATAACACTAAATCTATTCCAAAATCATTATGTTATAATTTTGTTATGCAAACTCTGGAATTAATCAACGATTTTCTAGAATTCCTAGAAGTCGAACGCGGCAGAAGCAAAAATACTATTGATAACTATCGCCTTTTCCTCGAAAGATTCTACGAATTAACATGTGACCTAGTCTCCGAAGATTATAAGCCAAACGAAATTACGCCAGAAATATTACGCAAATATCGCCTTCGCCTCAACAGATACGAAAATAAAAAAAACGAAGCCCTCTCAACACTAACCCAGAGTTATCACCTAATAGCTCTACGCGGATTTCTAAAATACCTAGCACGAAGAGACATTAAGTCTCTGGACCACTCCTTAGTAGACCTACCAAAAACAACAAGAACCCAAGTTACATTTCTTCATTTTGACGAAATTGAAGACATATTAGACCAAATCCCAGAAGATACCGAAACGGGTCTACGAGATCGAGCAATCATAGAATTACTCTTTTCAGGAGGCCTTCGTGTTTCCGAGCTTATCAGCTTAAACAGAGACTCCATTAATTTAGAACGTAGAGAATTTGTCGTGCGTGGTAAAGGAAAAAAAGACCGCCCAATCTTCATATCAAAAACTGCAGCAGAAGCAATTAAAAACTACATATGTGCACGTCACGATTCCCTTCCAGCATTATTTTTAAACAATTCAAATAATCAGCAAACAGTAGATACTACAGGAGATTATAGAAGACTTACGCCACGATCAGTACAAAGAATCATTGAAAAATATACGAAAATGGCTGGAATTACAAAACACGTCACACCCCACACGCTTAGGCATTCATTCGCAACAGACTTATTAATGAATGGCGCAGATTTACGTTCCGTACAAGCGTTGCTTGGTCACTCAGATATTTCAACAACACAAATATATACTCATGTTACGGATGCTCACCTAAAAGACATTCATGAACGCTTTCATTCTGAATCTGAATAAAAAAATTGTACAATAATAACAAATCAAAATGCCATCAAACTCGAAAAGAACTCTCTAAAAATAAAAACTAATGTAAAGGCGAAAATCATCCATGGCCCAAAGAAAATTTTTTTATTCTTTTTGATTTTGACATCTGGTAATATTACACATAACGCTAAAATATTTGCAAGCGAAATCGTAATCAGAGATAGCCACCATTCCCCCAAACATAACGAAATTGCAAGACCCAAAATCCAATCGCCGTCACCAACTAATTTCCCCTTTGAAAAGAAATATAATAAGAAATAAACTCCCGCCAAAATGCCAATACCGCCAAACAAAGACAATAGCGCACTTTCCAAATTCACTGAATTACCAATTAAAAACGTATTAATCATTTTAACAGTATACAAAATAACGCCAAATATAACCGAAAGGACTAAAATTTTTTGTGGCAATTCTCCCCATTTACCATCATAAATCGCCAAAAAGCCTAAAATGACAACAAAAATCAATACGCAAACAAGGTAGATCCAATCGGTCCACACAAGAAGAGTCAAATCGCCAAATGACAAGCCTATCATAACAAAGGAAATTCCCATTAATAATTCCGACAAAAATTCTGCTAAACCAATCTTCTTACCGCATTTTCTACACGTTCCCCTCAAAAGAATCCAAGAAACAATCGGTATGTTATCATACCACCTCAGTTGATACCCGCAAGAAAGACAGACCGATCTCTTCCCTAATTTTTTTTTCTTCTTTTCCATGAGCCTCATTCGCTGCACCTGACAGCATACAAATGAGCCCAACACGGCACCGAGTATAAATAAGAAAACGAGCAGAAAAACATTCATACAAAAATTATACCACGCATATAAGCATCATATTGAGCTAACTAACGAATAAATTGGCAACAATGTACCCATCAAAACAACTGCAATTAAGCCAGCCATAACAACCATCAAGGCTGGCTCAATCAACGTTGAGATATTCTTAATCCTTTCATCCAATTCGTTTTCATAAACCGAACCAGCTTTCCTTAACATTTCATCAATCTTGCCCGATTCTTCGCCAATAGAGGCCATCTGAGGTACTAATGGTAAGATGTAATCCTTCCCCTCAAGAGACTCAGACAATGGTTTACCAGCTTTTACCATTTCCGATGCTTTCATGATCACATCTTCAACAACAACATTAGCAGTAGCCCTGCCAGAAATTTTCATCGCATCAAGCATAGAAACACCTGCACCCAGTAGCATCTCCATTGTTCTTGCAAAACGTGCCATATAAAGTCTGTGAAATAAACCTTTAAAAACCGGAACATTAAGTTTAATCAAGGAAAAAAACCTTTTGCCAGAATCAGTTTTTCTAAAATTTGCAATCCCGAAAACTAATCCTGCCCCAAAAACCGCAATAATATACCACCATGAAGTAAAGAAATCCATAACCTGAAATAAAAACTGAGTTAATTCTGGTAAAGTCTTATCCATGCTCTCATACAAATTGACAACCTCAGGAACAACCTCGACCATCATAAAAATAAGCACGGCAATAATAACTGCCAAAAGAATTGCAGGATAAACCATTGCGCCCCTAATACTAGAAATCATCGAATCATCCTTTTCCTCTTGTGCAGCCAAGCGCGACAAAGACTCATCAAGCGTTCCGCTCATTTCACCAGCCGCCACAAGCGAAATATAGACGTCACTAAAAACATCCGGATGCATTTTCACGGCATCGGCTAAAGACTTACCCCCTTCAACCTGCGCAAGTAAATCTTCAATGACACCCTTCATCCCTCTCGCTTTTGTTTGCTCCGCCACAGTTCTTAAACTTGATGCTAAGGGAAGACCAGCCCCGATCAATGTTGCAAATTGTCTAGTAAAAACAATTCTGTCTTTTGTCGCAACCTTATTCGAAATTTTTGTAATGATGCTATTTTTATCTTCTTCGGCAAGATGTTCTGGGAAAAAACCCTGCTCGAGCAATAACTTTCCAGCAATTCTCTCATTCTCAGCCTGAATTACACCCTTTAGTATCTTTCCAGACTCTTTATCTCTAGCTCTATAATTAAATCTTTTCATTATTATCCCCTCATTAATCTTTCAAACTCTGTCACGTCGACGGCACATTCTCTAGCATTCTCCAATGTAATTCGACCATTATGTACCAAATTCGCGAGCGTTTTATCCATCGTCTGCATCCCCTGCTCAGCACCAGTCTGAATCACAGTATCAAGCTGAAATGCCTTACCATCCCTAATCAGGGCTCTCACGGCAGGATTTGCTACCATTATCTCTGTCGCACAAACACGCCCGCCACCAATAGCAGGAATTAACCTCTGAGAACAAATAGCCATCAAAACACTTGCAAGCTGAGAACGAATCTGTTGTTGTTGGTGCGCAGGAAAAACATCAATCATACGATCGACAGACTGAGCAGCAGAATTGGTGTGAAGTGTTGCAAAAACCAAATGGCCAGTCTCAGCAATAGTAATCGCAGAAGAAATTGTTTCGAGATCGCGCATTTCGCCAACAAGAACAACATCTGGATCTTGACGCATAGCAGAACGTAAAGCTGCGGAAAAAGAATAAGTATCATAATGCACTTCCCGTTGTACGACAACTGACCTATGAGATTTATGCGTAAATTCAATCGGATCCTCAATTGTCAAAATATGCTCAGCCTTTTCTCGATTAATTTTATCTATAAGTGCGGCAAGCGTAGTAGATTTTCCAGACCCAGTAGGACCAGTAATTAAAACGAGTCCTCTTGGATACTCGGCAAATTTCTCAATAACAGCCGGCAATCCCAAGTCATGTAATGACGGAATAAGATTTGGAATTAAACGAAACGCAACAGCCAAATTTCCCTTTTCGTGAAAAGCATTCGCCCTAAATCTACCAAGATCACCAAAAGCAAAGGAATAGTCAAATTCCTTATCCTTTAATAAAATTCCTCTCTGTTCGTTATCCAATGTGGCAAAAATCAACGATTCTACTAATTCTTCGGTTAATTTTGGCATACCGCCAATTGGAACCAACTGTCCATCTATTCGAAGCATCGGAGGAACTCCAACTTGAATATGCAAATCAGAAGCCCTTCGCTTCACGCATTCCTCCAACAATAGCTCAATTCTTATCCCACCACTATCCATAATAATATTCTACCATAACAATTTTCCTAGGCCAAGTCAGAAGACACCCTATTTACCTCCTCAAGAGTCGTAATACCAGACAATGCTTTCAAAATGCCATCTTGACGCATAGTTACGGTCCCTTTTTCTTTTGCGATATTCATAATCTCAGAAGAAGTCGCATGATTAACAATTAATTTCTGAATATCATCATCTACAGCAATAGTCTCATAAAGACCAGCTCGCCCAGAAAAACCACCAGGGCATTCCTTAGATTCTATTCCGTCCACCAGAGTATATTCATTAGTATTTGCAATCGGGAGTCCTTGATAGCCCAAAACTTGACCAGCTGCCGCTACCATACTAGACGTTCTAGGTAATAAATGACCGACAGCATCATTTATCATCTTCGTTTCCATCTCTGTCGATTGTCGTGCCGTGCGTTTTTCTGCAACTCTACGAACAAGCCTTTGCCCAATCACCGTATTGAGTGTAGAGGCAAGTAAAAATGGCTCAATACCCATATCGAGCAAACGAGGTAAAATACCTGCGGCCGAGTTCGTATGGAGCGTAGAAAACACTAAATGCCCAGTCAATGCCGCCTGAACGGCTAGACTCGCAGTCTCAGCGTCACGAATCTCCCCCACCATAACAACGTCTGGGTCCTGACGCAAAATTGAACGAAGGCCCGACGCAAATGTAAGTCCAGCATCAACATTCACCTGAATTTGATTCACGCCATCCATCTTATATTCAACCGGATCCTCAAGTGTAACAATATTAATCGCCTCACTTTTGATCTTTGCAACTAAGGCATACAATGTTGTCGATTTTCCAGAGCCGGTTGGTCCAGAAGTCAAAATCATACCATTTGGTTTCGAAATCCCCTCCATAACATCCTTTAAGGCTCTCCCGGTCATCCCCATCTTCTCAACCTCCATCGCCGTCCCATTTTTATCAAGCAAACGAATCACCACCTGCTCACCCCATACTACAGGAGAAATCGCAATACGTAAATCAATTTCCTTGCCTCCAACAGCCACTGCAAACTGACCATCCTGCGGAATGCGATGTTCGTCAATCTTTAAATTAGAAAGAATCTTAATTCTAGAAACCAAAGCCGGTTCGATCGTCTTCGGAAGCTCCATGATTTGACGTAAAACGCCATCAACGCGACATCGAATAATCAATCTAGATTCAAGAGGTTCAATATGAATATCAGAAGCCTTTGATTTGGCAGCATAATTCAAAATTGTATTCAATGCCTTGGATATTGGCGAATCCTGGGTAATGGTTTTAATGTCGCTCTTCTCATTGGCAATCTCAATCTCTTCATTTGTTTGCTTAACCGCCTGTTTAACACTAGAAAAATCACTCTTATACTGCGATAAAGCCTCCTTAATCCCCTCCTCAGATGTTACAACAGCACGAATTGGTTTTTGAATCAAAGTTGACAGATAATCTATAGCCTGAATATTGCCAGCATCAAGCATGGCAATCACGACGCGCCCATCATTTCCTTCTGCAATCGGAACAGCCATATTGCGCTCTGCTGTTTCCTGAGGTAAATTCAATAATATTTCTTGCTCTATCTTTATATTTCGCAAGTCAACATAAGCCATCCCAAGCGCAAGCGCAGAAACATGCGCAACTATATTATCGGAAACAATATGCCTGGATGTTAATAATAATAAAACTGGTTGCTTAGCACTCTTTGCTTCTTCTTCGGCGCTCAAAACCGCCTGTGTATCAGCAAGTCCCTCTTCAATGATTAGTCTCACAACCTTTTCTTGTGTTTCTTTAGTTAAAAGTGCCATACGACCTCATTCTCTACTGTTTAACATCGATCTGTTTACACATGACCTTTTCTTCATCACTAAGAACACCGTCCTTATTTATATCAAACTCAGCACAATCTCCAATATACACCTCGACCGTCGGGTTAATAGCATTTGTATTAAATACCAACTCATCGGGCACCGACACCGAATTACTTATTGGCTCAATCGTCTTAAATGTTACGGTTTCTTCATCAGGATTAAAAAACATATTGACAACAAAATAAGCAATAATAAACCCAATAACCCCAATTAATACCGTAGAAATAATATCCGATTGTTTCATCTATTTTCCCTTTCCATCATTAAGCTTCAGTACAACCGTCTTCTCCACAGCATTAGCATCGTTAACATAGTATGCCTCCGCGGTAGCATTCATTTCAATTTCATTTTTAAATTCAATATTAAAGGAGGTTATCGAGAAATATCTAATTGACTTATTCAAATTAGCTAAAAATGTCATCACCTGATCAGCGTTAGAATTCATTCTTAAACTTACAGGCACCGAAGCAAGCCCAGTTTCAGAAATTACACCAGAACCAGAAATAGGAGCAAGACTTTCAGGAACCCAGTCCGACAAAAGATAAATTTGATTTAAACTAGAAAGCAAAGCTTCAGCATTTGCATTAGAAGGAAGCGCATCAGGAATTACGCGTAAAGCAGAACAATTTTTTATAGCATTCAGCCTTTCACGCCTTTCGTTTGACCCCTCTGCTTGTTCATACGATTCTTCCAACTCATCATGAGTATAATGCTTACCGGTATCCTGATTAATACAGACGCCGACGCTAGTTCTCGCAATTGACTCCAAACCAACATTCGAAGTCATATCAGACAAAATAGTCGATCTTAAAGTACCAGGTACGTCTTTATAGTCAATATTATTTGGCACACAGTTTTTTAATTCAGAATCAGAATATATTCCATCACCCGACTTCGCCTTGGTACATGCACCAGACTTTTCTATTGAAATTGAATAATTCTTTTTGGCCAAATCCTTCTCCGTAATTACTTCCCCATTGAAAGCTATATACTTATTTAAATTAGTAATCATCACAATGCTAGCACCAATTACAACCGTAGTTGCACCAACAACTAGCAGCGTCGTTTGCTGATCTTTTGAAATTCTTTCCTTATTAGTTGGCTTCTTAAGCGCTGAAAATTTTACGAATTTTGGCAATTCAATACTCATTCTTGTCAGCCTTTCCGTCGTTATTATTCACTAAACAGTCCACATCATACTCAGTACAATCCATCGCTTCTTCTTTAAAGAACGACTCGATCTGTCTCACAGAGTCAGTTACGTTTGTATATCCTGTCGGACCAGAAAATAAAATATGCTTGTTTCTAGCCAAGAAAGCTTCAGGATTGTAAGTTAAAACAGCACTGAACTTCAAAACCAACTTTGAAGAAGAATCCCTTCCATTCGAGCTGCTCGTAACATTTAATTTCTCAGGCACCAAATTACATTGATTTTCTGTCACCCATCTACCAACCGAAATATTGCTTGAATCTTTTAATGAATATTTAACACATCGACTCTCGAAATGTTCTATATTAGAAATATTACCATTAGAATCAATGTATTCCCCATCTCTTCCGTACAGCTCTTTCAACTTCGGAGTTCGCCAAATTTTTACATTAATTTTTTCGTCTTCATAATCTTCGATGTTATTACCATCTAATGTATCGACAAGTAATCGATTCCTAGCGTTTTCAACATCTTCTCTTTCAATGTTTACAACCTCTGGCTTATAATATTCTTCACCTTCGACTATTTCATTATCATTATCATTATCATTATCATTCATTCCACTATCCCCATTCATCTCGCTATCCTCATCTTTATCACGCACCACAAGCTCCCCTTTCCCTTCCGGATCGCACCCATTTACATCTTTTGTCCAAATAACGTAATAATTCCCAGATTCTTCATCCTTTAATAGATTCCCATCTTCATCCGTTTCCAAGATGCAAACAGATGGAATCTCAAAATCATTCTTATTTTTATAAACACCATAGTCAAATCTCATAAGAGGCATACTTTTAATGAAAGCTTCCAACACACGATAATCAATATCCAATTCATTAGGCGCGTTCGCATCCGCCTGAGCATCAAATTGAATTGTGTTTTTCACCGGATCAATATGAACCTCGGAAAAAGTAATTTCATCACCATTTGTTGGGACAAGGACATCAAACAATGCAAACACTCTCGAAACATCTATCCGTCCACCATTAATCGTTTCTAGATTATTCAACTGATTTTGTATAGTCAAAAAATCATTAAGCTCGCTAAAACCATTAATTTTCTCAGACATAAGGTTCAAAGTGGTATCCTGTCCACCCATAGTTACATCTTGTGCTATTTTTATACCCCAAAGAGCAGAAACGATAACACCAAAAACGATCATTGTAATTACGCAAATAATAAAAATAATATTTCTGATGCGCTGAACCTTCAACGCCTGCGCTTTCACATCAGGAACAAGGCTAATTTCAAACATTTGCATTACTCCTTTCAGCTAAACCCAAAGCAACCGCAAATTCACTAGCAACAGCACCCAATTCATTCTGTTGTTCTGGAGTAACTCGAACAGCTTGCCAAGGATTACCTTGTATTGTCGGTATAGAAGTCTTCGCTTCAATATATTCAGCAACAAACGGGATCATCTCAGCATATCCAGACAAAACAACCCCGCCAACCTTAGAATTAATATACTTGGATTGGAAAAATTTTGCAGATTTCGTTAATTCCGAAGAGAAGGTTTCAAGAATAGTATCCAAAGCCTTGAACACCTGACCATCAACCTTATCTTGCGCAAGACCAAATTTCAAAATAAACTGCCTCGATTGATCTTCTCTTACATTAAGCGTTGCAGCTACTGTCTTCACCATACTTTCAAATCCTGTTGGAATGGAACGTACGAGTCTCGGTGCCCCTTTATAAACCATGACAATATCCGCAGATTTCTCACCTAAATCAACAATCATCTGTGCATCGACGGCACCAATTGGTACCAACGAACGCGCCATAGCAATTGGCTCCGGTTCAAATGCAATTACATTGAAGCCTAGCCCTTCAATAAACTCCAATCTCTCCTCAGAATATTTCGCCGAAGTAGAAGAGATCAGAACCTCAGCTTTCGCTGGATTGTTTGGACTTACCCCAAGACAGACGAAATCAACCTTCGCCTCTTCAACCGTCATAGGGATGTATTGGTCAACCTGATATTTCACCGTCTTCATTAGCTCATTAATTGGAACATTATCTGTCTCAGCAATAGAGGTAAAAGTCTTCTGCGCCGGCAATCCGACCGCAACATTCTTTGTTCTAATTCCGGCATCAGAAACCGTCTGTTTAATTAACTCACCAAACTTCTTCTTCCCTAATTCACTAGAATCCTGAATAACCTTCTGATCAACATTTGCATATTTATATTTCATCAAAACCCAACCATGCTGGACATCACCATCAAGCTGAACAACCCTAATCGAATTGGTTCCAATATCAAGAGCAAAGAATTCGCCCAACCCTTTAAACAATCTCATATATTATATTATAAGCATAATAGCAATAAACATCAAGTTTATTTTGCAATTTTTAAATAATAAAATCTCTCTTGATTCCCTTTTCTACCCAACACATCATTATCTTGTTTATTCAAAACTAAAAAACCATTATTTTTAAGCCAAATTTCAAAATCCTTAATAATTTCCCGACGCATTTTCTCATTCTTCACCACGCCTCGATTCAGTTGAAAACTCCTTGCTTCAAATTGCGGCTTCAACATCACCAAAAAATCCGTCCCCTTCCCAACCAAATTCCTTTTTGCATGGAACAAAACTTTCTTCAAACTCAAAAAAGATACATCGGCAACAATCACATCAGGATGTTGAGATAAGAAAACTTTTTTGCCGCACCCCTGTTGATTATCGTTATTTTTTACGAAAACATCAAAAATATCCGTCTTTTCATGAAGCTCAATCCGAGAGTCAAACCGAAGCGGAGCCTTCATCTGATTTGTACCAAGTTCCACTGCAAAAACTTTTTTTGCACCAGAACTTAACGCAAACTCAGTAAATCCCCCAGTTGAAGACCCGATGTCAAGAACCGTCTTTCCTTGAAAATCAAAAGAAAAAGACCGCACCGCCCCTGCGATCTTTCCTTCTGCACGCGAAACAAACTCTTTATTTTCTTCTTTCACGATAAGCATAGGTATCCGTATCAACCGACACGACATCACCTTCCTTAATAAATGCTGGAACTTTAATAACAACACCAGTCTCAAGCGTTGCATCCTTCATTACCGAAGTCGACGTATCGCCTTTGACGGCATTCTCAGTATAAGTCACAGTTAGCCAAAGATTCTTTGGAAGAACGAGGTTAATTGGAGCTCCATTATAGAATTGAATCTCCATCTCGTCTCCATCTTTCATGAAATCAGACATATCTCCAACCATATCGGCAAGAAGTTCATATTGCTCAAACGTCTCAGGATCCATAAAATAGAATTTTTCATCATCCTTATAGAGATATTGAACTTTACGAGTCGTAACTTCAGCAGGCTCAATTTTTTCTTGACCCTTAAAAGTTTTTGGCAAAAGTGCGCCAGTGATTAAATTTTTAACCTTAACGTTAACAATCGAGCCACCCCTGCCCATAACTTTTTGAGAATATTCAACAACTTTGTATGGTTGTCCATCCAAAGTAATAAGTACGTTTTTCTTTAAATCTGTTGGTCCGTACATTTTTTCTCCTAAAATTATTAATCTTAGTTAGCAGCAACAAATGGCAAAAGAGCCAAATGACGAGCACGCTTAATAGCAACAGCGAGTTGGCGTTGTTGTTTTGCAGTTAAACCAGTTTTTGAAATTGGTTCAATGCATCCATAAGCATCGATATAGCGTTGCAAAGTTTTTACATCGCGATAATCGAAATACATATTTGGATCAGTTTTAATCTTTTTCATCTTTTCCTTTCCCCATTAATTAAAATGGAATCTCTGATAGGTCAATTGGATCATCTGGCATGTCATCAGAAGAAAAGTCAGCTTCTCCAGCATCAACTTCTTGAGACGCGCCAAAGTTAGAGCGGCCTTCGCCACCTTTATCATTTGCTGCACCGGTAAAGTTAAAGTCTTCAACAACAATCTCGACGCGAGAACGTTTTTGTCCAGAAGTCTTATCTTCCCAAGTTCTCTGAGAAAGACGTCCAGAAACGAGCACGCCAGATCCTTTCTTGGCATATTGGCCAATCATTTCACCTAATTTACCCCAAGCAGAACAATCAATAAATGAAACGTCTTCTTTTTGAGTTCCGTTTGAATCACGATAAACTCTATTAACTGCAACTGAAAAACTTGCAACACTGGCTCCATTTGGAGTAGTCCGAAGTTCTGGGTCACGAGTTAAATTCCCCGCTATGATTGCTTTGCTAAAACCACGCATAATTATTCCTCCTCAGCGTTTTCTTCTTTTTCTTCAACATCAGCTTTTCTTGCTGCTGCTTTTGCTTTTCTTTCGTCGGCAGTAACCAACAAGTAACGAATTACTTCGTCGGTAATATTGAGGACGCTAGAAATTTTGGCTGGCGCACTTGCAGGAAGTTCCAGCTCATAATAGTAATAAATTGCAAAATCTTGTCCGGCAATCGAATATGCAAGTTTTTTCTTGCCTTCATTGTCTTCCTTGGAGATTTTGCCACCGTTATCTTCGATCAATTTCTTGATCTTTGCGGTTGCTGGCTCTAAATTCATCTCAAGATCAGGATGAATAAGAACCGTAAGTTCGTAATTTTTCATTCGTTTACGCACTCCTTTGGTTAAAGTAAACACGGCTTTCCCTGTTTACTGAGCTAATATACGCAAAATATTTTATCACAACCACTTGTCTTCGTCAATATCAAAAACAAAATTGACAAATTATCATAAGTATGATACAATAAACTAGTGCCCTACCAATAGGGCATTCTTTTGTGATGTCAAAAAAATCCGCCTTCCGGCGGCTTCTTAACCCCTCTTCCCTTTCTCAAAATTCACTCAAAAAACCTACGCTTCACTAATTCCCTTCTTGGCCTGATGCTTTTTCAGCCTAATCCAATTACAACTACCGTAAATATCATTCACGAGAAGCAATAACGGACCAACCAACACAGAAATTAAAGCAGTTTGTCCATAAAAAATCGGAATAATCCAAAGAGAAATAATAATCAAGTCATTTGCAATATAACAAAACAGAGAAAATTCACTCCTCCTTGCCTCAAAATAACTCGCCAATACACTCGTCACAACAGATAATGAACTTAAAATTAAAAGATCCGTATTAAAAGTCTTTAGAAGAAAATAATATCCCCAATACAATATCAATTGCGAAGCAAAAGCAATCACTATTTCCTTCTTTTTCAAATCCTTAACAATCACCACATCCTCATCTTTGTCAATATGTTTTAACCACTCCACAATTCCAACAATCATAATCGGAAAAGTCAAAAAAATCGTAATCAAAAGCTCACCATAATATCCTTGATTATATGAAACGATTCCATAAAAAATCACACTAACTATCCCAATAAAATAACTAGCGACTTTCCCTTTTGCCATAAGCAACGCCGTCAAAAAATATGTCAAAACATAGAGAAAATTTACAATATCCCAACCCCAAATTACATTCGCAAGAATATTAAGCGAAATTCCAACAATGAGAAAAACTTTCTCAAACAAATTCCAATCACTAAAAAATTTCTTAATTTTCTTCATATTTCTCATACCTTTTCTCTCCCCACCAATTCGGAATTAGCTCTGATAACTTGACGGTTTTTCTCGTTTCAAAATCAGTCAAAATTTCCATATCACGATTTTCATATGCAAGCTGCATAAAAAACTCGCGACAAGCGCCACAAGGCATCCCTCCATTCCCTCTGGGCGGATCACTTCGAAACGCCACCATCTTCTTAACGACAGTCTCCCCAGAATCAGCATACATCCGAAGCGCCGCCACACGTTCAGCACATAAATTCATTACGCCACTTGCACCTTCGATGCAAAATCCCGTATAAATCTTTCCGTTCTTCCCTTGTACGGCTGCCACCACATGATGCGCCTGAATAAAAGGCGAGACATCCTCAGGATGATATTCTTTTTTTGCTGCCTCAACCATCTCCTCCCAAATATCCATAACTATTTTTTTCCTTTCAAAATCTTTCTTGCAACTTTTACATCTTCAAACAGCACCGGTCCTTCCTTTCGAAGAATCGTTTTTTCATGTCCTTTGCCAAGAAGCAATACAATATCGCCCTTTTTAGCCAAAGAAATCGCCATTTTGATTGCTTTTTCGCGATTTAACTCAATAAACAAATCCTTCTCCAACACTTTGCCAGCTTTCTCCGCTCCCTGAACAAATTTTTCAGCAATTTTCTCAGGATCCTCATCTCGCGAATCATCCTCAGTAATAATCACAATATCTGAATTTTTGCCAAGGATTTCTCCTCTCGGTTCCCTGGTTGTTTCATCTCTTCGTCCCGCTCCACCATGCACCGAAATAACCTTTCCCGAAGTTGAGCCAATCGATTCAAAAACTTTCTCGAGCGCATCGGGAGTATGTGCATAATCAACGATTACAGAAAAGTCCTGCCCTTCCTCAATTCGATTCATTCTTCCCTCGACCGATTCGAGAGCAAAAATACCATTCTCAATTTGTTCGTTAGAAAGCCCAAGTTTCTTTCCAACAAGCATAGCAGCAAGTGAGTTATAGACATTAAATTCACCAGGAATATTTGTTCTAATCTTCATATCACCACATGAATATTTAACTCCAAAAGCATCTAGTTTTATCTCAGAAGCCTTATTTTCTCCATGTGTTATACCGTATGTAGTATATTCTTTAGAGCAGTTCTTGAACCATTTTGCAGACTTGTCGTCGGCATTAATGATCCCATATTTTGCTTTCTTGAAAAGTTTACATTTCGCCGCACGATAATTTTCAAAGGTCTTGTGATAATCGAGATGTTCGTGCGTTACATTGGTCATCACCGCAATCTCAATAGGAATTCCCAACGTCCTAAACTGTGCCATCGCATGCGAAGTCGTTTCAAGCACCAAAAACTCAGCTCCAGCATCCAAGATCTTCTTGATTCTTGAATTCAAAGTCATCGAATCAACTGTTGTCATATGATTTAGTTCTGGCTCAAGTTCTTCAACACCCCATGCCACCGTCGTCATAAGCCCAGTTTTGTGGCCAGCCTCATTCAACATTTTCCAAATCATAAAACAAGTCGTCGTCTTACCATTCGTTCCTGTCACACCAATCACGCGCAACTTCTTCCCAGGAAAGCCATACTTCACACCACCAACAACAGCTTGCGAAAAATGATATGGCAAAACCATCTTGTTATAAAAAGGTAATTTTTCTAGTGTACTTTTCATACACTATATTATAGCACTAGAGTTACATTCCAGGGATACGGAAAGCGCTCGGGTCATTATTAACCGGCGGCATAGGCTGAGACTGTGGAGTTGGCTGAGAAATAGACTGTGGAACAGGTTGTACTTGAGGTTGTTGATTAGCTAACGAATCAGGTTGGACGACAACGCTGCTATTAAAAATATTCGCATCGACAGGAGGCAAAACTGGTTCACCTACTGGCTGTGCAGCTTGCACACTCCCAAAATCAACCGGAGGCGTCGGAGGAGGTGGCAAAATTTCTTCACCAGGAAGAGGCATCCCAGTTAACATCGGCTCAGGAGTCATCGGCTGAGCTGGCGCAGAAACCGTTTCTTGCATAGGGTTATTCGATTCAGACATAAAGCTTACGCTGTCAGAATGAGGCAATGGTGCTAAATGTGGTGCGCTCTCCGCAACCTGAGAAGGTGCAAGTGGTTGAGTATCTGTCGAATAATCCCTACCCAACGCTCCTATATTATTTTGCGGCGCCCCAGCAGGTTGCCCATCATCTGCTATTCCAACCGGATTACTAAAATCAATTCCTGGAATATTATTTTCCTCCGGAGCATCCGAAACACCAGGTGCGGCCATTAATGCTGGATTACCCCCAAGAAAACCGTACTGCGGTTGTTGAGACTCTCGCGGCTGTTGTGTTTGTTGAGCTTGTTGCTCATCAGTCTTCAACATTTCATCCATCATGGCACCATAATCTTTACCTAAAATCCCCGCACTAGTCTCAGCACCTGAAACAGGAGCCGCTATCTGGCTTACCGTACTCGTCAAATTCACCCCTGGAGCTTGAATATCTATATTATTCATAGGAGGCTGCATGGCGGAAGAAGCTAAAGGGGATTCCTGTAAATCTTGAGCAACAGGCTGTTGAGTCGGAACAGGTACGGTGTTCGTTGTTGGACTCATATAATCAGGAACCGGAGTTTCTTCAAATGGAGTCTCGACCTGATCAAGTGTCGCCCTCCCAGAATCAACCACCACATTATCGTCCTGCACCAAAGGAAGTTCGAAACCGGTAGTCGGTATCTCCTCAGATTCAGAAGCCGTCATCTTATCGTTCTCCGTGTTTGTTTCCTCCTCAAATACACCATTCTCTTCAACAGAAACATCCTGCGCATCTAAAAACGAAACATTCTCCTCATTATTCGAATCTGGCTCAGAATCGGACTTCGTTGCAATCTTGATATTGTTTATGACAGGCTCAGAATCGTTAGAAAGATCAAGGCTGGTTTCAGATTCTTTAGCCACTTCAGATTCAATTTGCTCCTTCTGACCATCCAAATCATCTTCAGGAATATGATTTTCCACAACAAAATCATTTTCAACTAAATTTTCTTGTTCGTTTTCCTTGGGAACCGAATGTTCTACAACATCCTCATTTCCATCTTCAAGCGTCAAATGTGCAGAAATTTGTTGTTGATCCGCACCGGCAGACATAAGTCTTGCAGCCATATTCATCGTTTCCGGTTGTGTTCTTCCATTGGAAAATCTATCAGTTGCCACAAAAATGCCCGTAAGCAGAGCCGTTGCAGTCTCTTTGTCAAGATCATTTCCAAGTTCAGCCTCCATATCGAACACAAGGTTCGCAATCATCTCAGAAACAGAACTGAACGTCGGATCAAGCCATTGCGTCTGCCCAAAATTACCAGAAGCAGTTGCTGCAATATTTATAATCTCTGCATCATGCAAAATACGACCATGGTTAGTTAACGCCGCATCAAGGCTTTCTTCAGAAGGCACATTTAGTGCAACAACCAAGCCAATATTGAAATCACCATGAGAAAACTCCAAATCCTCAGCAGAAATCTTAGTTTTATATGGCGTAATATAAACACGCACATAATCACCCTCGACCTTATAACGAAGATGGTCCGCCTTATCTTTATTAATCGCAATAATAAAATCCTGCAAACTATCAGTGTTTGTTTCCAGTCTTCGCTCAGGCTCCAAAAACTCAAGAATATTAGGCGTCTCACCAGAATAAATCGCCGTAGCGTGTTTACCTACCTTATCCAAATATAATGACAAACCAATTGCAGCAGCAAGTTCATCGGCAGTTGGATTTTTAGAAAGCGCAATTAAAATATTTTCCGCTTCGTTGACTTTTGCAACAATATCACTTGTTGCAGACTTATGTGATTTTTTTATTTTTTCTTTTTGTTCTTGCATAATGAGCCTTTTCCCGAATTATATCATAACCATTTTATTTTGTGAACACCTTTTATCCAATCTTTACAAAATTAATAATCTAGTGTATAATGAAGAAAATTTTATTAATTAATAAATAGGAACTAAAATGCCGATTATCAAATCCGCTAAAAAAGCAGCCCGCCAAGCAGAAAAGCGCACTGCCCACAATCAACAAATTAAAAAAGACATCAAGGTTGCAATCAAAGCCTTCAAGAAAACTCCAACCGGAGAAAATCTTGCCAAGGCTCAATCAGAAATCGACAAAGCAGTCAAGAAAAATCTCTTAAAGAAAAACACTGCTGCTCGTCGCAAAGCTGCCCTTGCAAAAATCGCAAAAGCCGCAAAGCTCGTTGAAAAAGAAGCAAAAAAAGTTGAGAAAAAAGCAACTGCTGCAGCAAAAGCAGAGAAAAAACCAGTAGCAAAGAAAACCACCACGACAAAAAAACCAGCTGCAAAGAAAGCAACTACAACGAAGAAAGCTTCAACAAAGAAAGCTTAATCAAAGTCCAAGGCTCAATGCCCGTAGATTTCATCTGAATATCAAGATTAGAGAGTTCCTTAAGAACTCTTTTTTCTTTTCTTCCCTGCCGAAATTCAAACTTCTTTATCGCCTGCGAAGCCAAAAGCCCCACAAACATAAAAGGATCATTCGTCTCTTGAATTTTTTCTACCATTTTTATAGCTCTCTGACCATCGCGCAAAGCAACATCAAAAATATCAAACACTTCCTTCGAGTTCGTCGGTTCAAGTAGCTTAAATTCATTCATCTCAACTTTTTCTTTCGTAAGCGTCTTATATATCGCCGACCTCTTATCGAACTTTGTCTCCCAAATCACGATACTGTGCGTAGTTTTCAGAAAGCCCAATATATTCTCAAAAACCGCTTTATTCTCCGATAAATCCTTAATTAGAATCTTCCGTGTCTCACCAAAAAGTGACGTACCAAGAAAAATATTTGAAAGATCATCAACCGACAAATTTTCGCCTTCAAAAATCTCATAATCTTCCCCTAATTCCGTCCGGACAGCAGAAGAGATCGTCACTCTATCTTCACCAAAAAATATCTTAATCATTTCTGACACCTTTCGCAAAAATGTGTACCACGACCAGCAACTCTAATCTTTTTAATTTCGTTTCCACATTTCACGCATTCCTTTCCTTCCCGACCATATACCTTCGCAAAAAGCTCCAAATAATCCCCACGCGTTCCGTCAGCTTTGACATAATTTCGAATCGTCGAACCGCCTGCATTCAAAGAGTCTTCCATCGTCTTTCGCGCACCTTCAATAATCTTCGAAGCTTCTTCTAGAGAAAGCGACGAGCATTTTCGATCAGGCTTCACGCCTGCAAAAAACAACGACTCATCCGCATAAATATTGCCAAGACCAGCAATAATTTCTTGATCCAACAAAGCCGCTTTAATGCAAATATTCCTCTTGTCAATCTTATTGAAAAATTCCTCTCCACTAATTTCCCAAGGTTCTTTTCCGAGTTTTGAAATAAACTCATCCGCCTCAACATCAAAAGTCTCCATCACCTTAACAAAACCAAACTTCCTCTGATCATTAAAAAATAGTCTAGACCCATCCGAAAAACAAAACATCACTCTTGTTTGCTTATTAGGTAATTCTGAAATAAAATTTTCATTAGGATGGCCGCCAGCAAATCTCTCGTTGCCCACAAAAATCAACTGTCCAGTCATTCTAAGATGAACAAGAAAACTATTTTTATTATCAAGATCAAAAATAAGTGCCTTTCCGCGCCTTCTCAAATCGATAATTTTTGTGTTCAACACCCCTGTTTTTAAACCCAAAAAACTCTTTTCTTCCAAAATATCAACCTGAACAATTTTTTTGTTCAAAATTAATTTCGAAAGACCTCGACGAATTGTTTCAACTTCAGGAAGCTCTGGCATAATAAATCCATTATAATTAGTCTTCGAGTATCTTGCAAACAAGAGCAATAATCAAGTTCTTCTCTTCTGGCTCACTCTCCGCAATAAGAAGCGCGAGCGCAGTCAAAGCTCGATCGGAAATCTTTGTTTCCCCATTCTCAGTCAGGTGAAAATCGTTTATCGTAAGAAACATAATAAACAATAACGCACCAATTCGTTTATTTCCATCATAAAATGGGTGATCCTTAATAACAAGATAAAGCAAATTTGCAGCTTTTTCCGCCACACTTTTATAGACATCTTCTCCGTCAAACGTTTGATAAATCGCATTCAAACTCGCCAGAAAACTACCACCCCTAGGTTTTCCAAACAATTCCCCGCCATTCACATTTCTCCTCAGCTCCAAAATCATTCGAGTAGCTTCCTTTTCAGATATTACTTTCCTCGACTTAGGAGACCTACCAAACACTACATGTCCATCATCAAACTCCTGAAGCGCCTTAAACGAATTAGAATATTTTGCGATTACCTCGAGTATCCCGTTGGCCTCCCCAACCGATAGTTCATTCTTAGCCATCAATCGTTTAACAAGTCCCAAAGTCCCCTCGAGACTTCTCAGTTTCTTTTCATCAAGCTCCCCGATCCGCCGTCTATTCACTGCAACTCCGTCGACAACATAATTATGCAAAATCTTAGTTGCCCAAATTCTAAAATCTGTTGCCTTCCGTGAATTCACTCTATAGCCCACAGAAATTACCGCATCAAGATTAAATCGCCGCACCTGGCGTACAACCTGTCTTTTCCCCTCATATTGAACTTGTGCATTTTTTGCACAAGTTGCAACCTCATCTAATTCCCCATCGCGATAGATATTACGAATATGCCGATTAATCACCGAACGATCTACACTAAATAATTCGGCAAGCTGAGCCTCAGTAACCCACATTGTCTCTTTTTCAACATCAACGTCAAAGACAATTTCTCCCTCCCTCATTTTATAGATTTCAATCTGTTTTTCCTTCATATCCCTCCTTCCGAACTTGTGTTCAAAACATAAGTTCATTATAACACAAAAACTATATGACTTTTCTTCAAAAAAATATTCCCTTCTAAAACCTATTTAGAAATCACTTTTAATGTCTTATTTTTTAGAAATTCAATTTTTTGACAAACAAAATCCTTACTCTCCCCCTCCATCTGAATTGTCAAAACTCTCTTTTCTGGAAAAGAAAGCTCGTCTTTTCGTTTTTTGTCTCCAGGAATATGAGAAAAAATTGCTCGAATCATAAACAAACACAGAGAGAAAAATCCAGCCAATTTGTATTTTCCGCTCTGAAATTCTTGAGAAAACCCAAAATCCCCACCGTTCATTATTTTTGCAATATTCTTCCCGTTAATTGCAAAATAATCAGAAACCTTATTCGGCAAAAACTCCTTCTTCCGGTTTTTGAAATACCATCTCGCGAGCCATCGATACGAAGAAAACTCCGTTCGCTTCTTCTTTTTCATCTTATTACGATTTTTTTCTTGATTAAAAATCTCCACCGATTCCGCCATCATTCCAACCGTCGCATATCCCGCAGCGTAGCGAAAATGCTCGCCATCAACGTAAACATCAATAGGGTAAAATTCTCTTGTTTCTTGCCTCTTAAATCGCTCAACAACCTCAGAAAACTTCAAATCCCCGAAGTTATGTGCTACATCACCAAAATTTCCGAAAGAAAGCGCCGAAAACGTTACATTCTTTTCAGACAAAAGACACCCATTTAGCCCTATTGAAGCCGTAGCGTCACCCCCAGCCGCAACAACCAAATCCCCATCTTGTAAAATTCTCGACAGTCTCAGAGCATTATCGTCAACATCCGTCGGCAAAACTTCATACTTCCCCACCAAAAACCCAGGTAATTTCCTTGCCTTCTCGAAAATTTCATCGCACACAATATTTGACCGAGAAGATTTTAAATTGAAAACAACGATCAACCGATTCATTGATTTTATTAATCTTTATTTAATACCAGCTTTCTTCTTAATATTCGTAAGAGCCTTCTCACATTCATCTTGCGACTGCATCGTAATTTTTCGTTCATCTCGCCCACCCCGTACAGAAGTTATTTGAAGATACGATGATCCTCCAATCGATTGGCATTCAACATTAGATTGAGCACTAACATCAACAGAATAAGAAACTCCACCCAAAGTATACGAAATTGTATACTTACCCGACCCCTTACTTTTTATATTGGAATCAATCTGCAACGCAGTATATTTAGTTTCAGTTTTTGCGTCTTCTGGAGGAGCCGAATTTCCACCCCCGCCACTACTGCCGCCACCGTTTCCACTGAGCATATCAGTATTAAACCCAGGCACCAAGAATATCAACGCAGCATACATAACGGCATATATCACTAGCCCAATTACAACCTGGATTATTCTATTTTTAGCCTTCGCCATCTTCCCGGAATCACCCTGAGAAGTAATATATTGAATGCCAGAGAGCACAATCCCGACCACAGCCAACACTCCAATCCCATAAGTCATCACGTTCAATACGAGTTTCAAAATACAAATTACCCCTCCCCCCTCTTGCCCTTCGTAGGTATGACAATCAATAATATTCCCTTCAAGTACACTACCAGAATCAGCAGCATACGCTGAATTCATGCCACAAGCTCCACATACAAAACCTAAGCCTAATATAAAAATCAAAATCCTCGAAAAAACCTTTTTCATGAACCCTACCTCAAATATTCATGTAATTTTTTAGTATCTTTATGCTTGCGAAGTTTCGACAGCGCCTTCGCTTCAATTTGTCTAATCCGCTCTCTCGTGACCGCAAATTCAGCGCCAACTTCTTCAAGAGTATGCGGTCTTTCACCTCCAATTCCAAATCTCATTCTAATAATTTTTTGCTCACGTTCAGAAAGCGTCGAAAGAATCTCAGCAAGCTGTTCCTTCAAAATCTGTGTCACAGCAGCATCCTCAGGCGATGCGCGTTCTTCGTCCTCAACAAAATCACCAAGTACAGAATCTTCATCATCACCATCACGCCCGACAGAAGCATCAAGCGAAGCAATGTCTTGCTTAATTCTCATGACATAATCAATCTTTTCGGGCTCCATATCTAGTTCCTTCGCAATCTCTTCATTGGTTGGTTCACGATTTAATTCGGTCGTAAGCTTACGTGTCGTCCGCAAAACTTTATTAATCGTCTCAACCATATGTACAGGAATACGAATCGTTCTCGCTTGATCAGCAATAGCCCGTGTAATCGCCTGTCGGATCCACCAAGTCGCATAAGTTGAAAACTTAAATCCTTTGTCCGGGTCAAATTTTTCAACAGCGCGAAGTAATCCAGTATTTCCTTCCTGAATTAAGTCAAGAAGGTCAAGTCCACGTCCAGAATATCGTTTTGCAATCGAAACCACAAGACGCATATTTGCTTCAACCATCTTATCCTTAGCCTTTTTGTCGCCTTCGACAACTTTTTTTGCAAGTTCATTTTCCTCATCGATCGTCAAAAGCGGAATCTTACCAATCTCACGTAAATAAAGACGCACCGAATCATCAGCAAAAGCATCAACATTTTCAGCAGTAATCTCGAGATCTTCATCAGAAAGTTCTTCTTCATCTTCGAGATCCAATAAATCTGGTTCTTCCCCCTCGAGAATTCCTTTGTTCAAGAGGACATTATCATCATTCTGATCCATTATTTATAGTATAATTATTTTTTTCAAAAAATCAACCCACAAATTCCGTTTCAGTTTTTTCTCAGAGCCATTATTTTTTCCAAAATCTTCTTCTTCTCAATCTCATCAACCTGATCAAGTTTTTCAGTTAATTCCAAAATTTCACATTTTTTCAACTCTTCCTTACGTCTCGTTTCAAGCGCATAAGCTTCTTTCTTTAACAAATCAGTATCAAACGTACCATATTCATTTTCAAACACCATCTCAAGCTCTTTCAGCTTTGTCTCATCATCGGGAATCTCCATTTCAATCTTCTCAACAGAAATCCCACCATAAACCAAAATCGACAACAAATTGTCCTCAATTTTCCTTAAAACTCTATTGTCCGCATTTGAAGTTTTCACTTCCTTAAATCTCTTTTTTACAAAAATTGACGACTTCCCGCCATTTTTCATAGAAAGTTCCAAATCTTCAACTTCAACATCGAGGCGTTTTGCAACAAACTGCTTATAATGCTTTTGCATTACTCCAGGCAAATCCTTTATTATCTCCATTGCCAAATTCGCAAATTCTTGTTTCCCTTCAGCCATCGACAAATCCAACCGCTCTTCATATTTCAAAAGCAGCCAATCAACAGCAGACATTGGATTTTCCACTGCTTTCTGCCAAAGCTCTGATCCTTTTTGAATTAGTTCGTCGGGATCCTTCGCGCCATGATATTCCGAAACAACCGATAACTTCAAACCAAGTTCTGAAGCCATCTTGATTGCCCGCTCCGCTGCATTTACCCCAGCAGTATCCCCATCATACGCAAGGCGTATATCGTTCGTTAGTCGAGACAAAATCTTTAAATGGTTCTCCGTCATTGCTGTTCCGCTCGTTGCAACCGCTTCCTTCACGCCAGCTTGATGTGACGAAATTACATCCATATTCCCCTCAACAATCACAACAAATCCGTTTTTTCGAATTGCTTCTTTTGCCTGATATAGTCCAAAAATAAATCTACCTTTATTGAATAATAAAGTCTCCGGAGTATTCAAATATTTCGGTTCTCCTTTGTCTAAAATTCTCGCAGTATAACCAATTACATTTCCCGACGTATCAATGAACGGCACCATCATTCTTCCGCGAAACATATCGCCATTAAAACGATTAAGTAGTCCGCCGTCGGCCATTTCCTCTCGAGAAAAACCTTTTTTACTCAAAAATTCAACTAAATTCTTACCAGAAACTGGCGAATATCCAATCCGAAATTCCTGAATTGTTTTCTTATTCAAATTTCTCTTATAAAAAACATACTCGCATACTTTCTTGCTCTTTGTTAAGCACCACTGATAATATTTTGCAGAAAGCTCTAACGCTTCCTTCGCGCGTGCTTTTTTCTTTGAAATTCTATCATCACCACCAGAATATTTCGCAAGTTCAACTCCAGCCTGAGCGGCCAATTTTTCTAAGGCCTCTCTAAAAGTTATTCCCTCAACCTCCATAATAAAAGTAAAAATATCCCCACCTTTATTGGCAGAAAAATCATGCCAAATACCTTTTTCTGGAGATACCATAAACGACGGAGTCTTATCTACACCCCACGGCGAACGACCTTTAAGAGTCCTCCCGGCGCGTTTAAGCTCAATATATTGTCCTACCACGTCCTCAACCGGAAGTCTCGCTTTAATTTCCTCCTTTGCGTCATTCATGTTTTTATTATATCACCCCTAATAGCTCAGACTCAACACAAAAAAATAATACTTATGTTATAATAATCATATGGATAATATTGCTTACCTAAATCAAATTTCAAGCAAAAAGAAGCCAACAAATTCCCCCCTAGATATTCTAAAAAAGCTCAAACTTCCACTGATTGGCCTCGCCTCACTTATTTTAATTATCATAATCGTTTCAAAAATAGTCAGCGCACTTGACGCTCAAGAAACAGACTTCACATACCGCCTCCAAACCCGTGCAACAAATTTTGCCGAGATCATCGACACTTATCAGCCTAAAATAAAATCCTCCGAATTGCGCACCGCAAGTACAACATTTTCATCTGCACTTAAAAATCTCACTGCAAACCTACCGCAATTCTTCAAAAAAATGCCTCCAAAATCAGTAACAGCCGAAGAACAACAAATCATTCTCGATGTAAAAAACACACTCGAAGACGCAAGAATCAATGGCACCCTCGACAGGACATATGCTAGACAATTAGCCTACGGCACAAAAATTATTATCCTATTAATCGATCAAATCGAAATGAAAGACAATAATGCATCTTTGAAAGCACTGCTCGACAGTACAAAAAACAGCCTCAACGCAATTCTTCCAACCTTCTCCGATTTCTCAGGATATTGAAATATGATATAATATACCTATGAAAAAATTATCAGAGTCTCAACAAGAAAAGCTTAACAAAATAAAAGCTAAACGCCGTGGTTTCTTCGGCGAATTCAAAGAATTCATCAATAAAGGATCCGTTATGGACCTCGCCGTAGGTGTCGTTGTAGGTGGCGCTTTTACAACAATCGTTAACTCCCTCGTCAACGACATCATTATGCCAATCGTCTCCTTAGTTGCCGGCGGTGTTGATTTTACCAACCTCAGCATTGAAATCGACAATTTCTTCGGCACCGGCGACAAAGCGGTTATTGCCTACGGAAACTTCATCCAAAACATCGTCAATTTCCTCCTCATTGCTTTTTGTGTCTTCCTCGTCGTTAAAGCCATGAACAAAATGCGTGAAAAAGCCGAAAAACTTAGAAAGAAAGAAGAGCCAGCAACAGAAGAAACAGCCGACGAATCTCTAGAAATTCTCAAAGAAATCCGCGATGCATTGAAAAAATAATGAGCCTTTGATTCTAATAGGGAAGATCTTGCACCTTCCCTATTTCTATGCCACAATAAAAGAACATCTTAAAATTACAAGAATTCCCCGAAGATAGAGAGAATACGATACAAAGTATTTTGCATTCTATTCTCCCTATCTTCTACATACCCAATAATATCTCATTTATTTTAATGAATAGTTATAAGCGCGAGGTTGCGTTGTGGGAAAATTTTTGAAAGGAGACATCAGTATGCCTAAAAAACAGGCGCAGTCCGGGGATTCAGAAACGCGACAGAACCGCCTTGGCCTTGCTTCACTTAATACAGGCCAATTGCTGAAAATTCTTCTAAATGTTTTTCTGACTTTTATTAAAATTCAATTTCTCCCACAAAATAATTTTATTTTAATCAAAAATTCAGAATTCGTTTTAAATGTAGCCTTCAAACACGGCCCCATCTACGGATGGAACCATTTCTTTACTCCCAATTATCAGAAATATCAATATCAACTTCAAGCTTTATAGGAAGTTCCGGAGCAACATTCACCATCGTCTCTCTTAAGATTTTCGAAACTTCTTCAGCTGAATTTCTATTACATTCAACCATAAGTGAGTCATGAACTTGCATAATCAAATCCGCCCCTTTAGGTAATTTTCCATCAATAAGAATCATTGCTCGTTTCATCAAATCTGCCTCAGTTCCTTGGATTGGCATATTTTGCGCAGCCCTCTCCGCCCCTGAACGAATCAAAAAATTCGGCGATTTCACATCAGGAGTAGGTCGCCTTCTACCAAAGAAAGTTTCAACAAATCCCTCTTCCCTGGCCTGCTTCAAAATCTTCTCAAGATATTCTTTGATTGGCTTTCGAATCTCAAAATATTTATCAATAAACTGTTTCGCCTCAAAATATGACATTTTTGTCTGATCAGCCAAACTCTTCGCGCTCATTCCATAAAGCACGCCAAAATTAATTACCTTCGCTGCTCTCCGCTGATTCTTCGTCACTTCTTCAAACGGAACGCCAAAAGCCTCGCTCGCAGTCTTAGTATGAATATCAATGCCGGAATTAAAATCAGAAATCAAAGCTTTATCGTTAGCCAAAACCGCCGCAAGGCGCAATTCAAATTGCGAATAGTCAGCATTAACGAGCACCTTTCCCTCCGGAGCAACAAATCCTTCCCTGATTCTCTTTCCATCATCACTACGAACGGGGATATTCTGAAGATTTGGGTTCAAACTCGAAAGCCTGCCTGTCGCCGTCACATCTTGAGTTAAAGTCGTGTGAATTCTATCGTCACCATCAGCCAAATTCGGCAAAGGCAAGATATAAGTCGACAAAAGTTTCGCCGCCTCTCGGTATTCCATCAATTTCGGAATAATCGGATGTTCGTCCTTCAGCTTCTCAAGCTCTTTCGCACCCGTAGAATATCCCCTCGTCGTCTTTTTAATTCCTCTGGTCGGCAAATTTAATTTATCAAACAATATCTCGGAAAGTTGAATTGGAGAATTCACATTAAAATTCTGCCCAACCAATTCCCAGATTTCACCTTCAAGCTTCTTCACTTTTTCCTCGAACTCTATTTTAAGTTCAGAGAAATACGCCCGAGAAATCTTCATTCCCTTCTTTTCCATCTTATACAGAACCGGTATCAATGGCAAATCAAGATTACAAAAAACATCATAAAGTTTTGGCAACTTAGAAAACTCTTTCACTTGTCGCTCAAATTCCGTTTTTACATCTTGCTCAAACAAACTGATTTTTTCATCTCTGCCAAGCGGATTCAACAAAAATCTCCCCTGTGACAAGTCCCAAAATTTCTCTCCAGACAGAATTCGCTCCGCAAACTCCTCATCCTCGTGCATTTTTGCCTTCACATCCCACTCAATAATTGTAAAATTAGATAAAACATCATTATCCAAATCAAAAAAACTTTCTCGGTAATCCTCGGGAGCCACAGCCGAGGAATCATACCCCGAATCGTCATTAGAATCACCATTCAATTTGGAAGAAGATAAATTATTAAACAATCCAAATTTCCGAATCAAACTGCGAAACTCGAGTTTTTCGAGTGCATTTTTCGTCTTTCCCGCATCAAATTTAAAATCCGCAATCTCAGACAATTTCACTGGCGCATCAAACATAATTTCCGCCAATTTCTTCGACATAAACGCTGACTCCTTGCCAACAACCAACTTTTTCTGCGTTGCACCAGAAATTCTATCAATATTCTCATAAATATTTTCCAAAGTAGAAAAATCGTTCAAAAGTTTCACCGCCGTCTTTTCGCCAATCCCCGGCACCCCCGGAATATTATCCGAATTATCTCCCTTAAGCGCCTTAAGGTCGAGAAATTGCGATTTCCGAATTCCATATTTCTCCTCAACAGCCTGAACATTCATCTCTTCAATTTCAGAAAATCCTTTGAGAAGTCGATACATTCTGGTGTTTTCATCAACAATTTGCAGCATATCAAGATCAGAAGAAATAATATAAGTCTCATAATCCCCTTTCTCATCCGCCTGCCTACTTAATGTACCAATAATATCATCCGCCTCATATTCATCACATTCCACAAACCCCCACCCAATATTCTGAATAAACTCCTTAAGCAGTGGAATTTGCGCGAAAAAATCCTCCGGTGGCTTCACTCGCCCCGCCTTATAATCGGCAAAGATCGCCTTACGTTTCGCGGTTGAAGTTTTCGCCTTATCCCAAGCAACAACGACCTTAGTTGGTGATAATTTTTTCACAATCTCCATCGCAATCGCTGCAAATCCATAAACTCCGCCAGTCGGCGTTCCATCAGAAAGCGAAAGCGCCCCCATCGCATAATATCCTCGATAAAACACTGATTTTCCGTCAATAATCACCAACTTTTTCATATTCTCAGTATATCATACTCCCCCTATTCCTATTCAATTTTAGCATAAAAGTATTGACATTTTATCACGTTTGTGCTATAATAAAAGAATAGGGCTTTAACCCTATGCAGTTTAAAATGCGTTAGACTTTCTCCTTAGGGAAATTCTGCGACTCGTTTTGATTGTTTTAAGGAAAATAGTCAATACGAGTCGCGGAAACGCCACTCAAAATAAAAATGGGTGGCGACCTACGCCAGAAGGAGAATTCCTATGAGTAAAAAGATGAACAAAGCCAGACTTACAGCAGACATCCTCGGCACAATCAAAGACCACATGCAGAGCTGCACAAAACTGCAGTTGGATAACATCATATTTCCGAAATGGTCTGATCTCGGGCTCTTCGGTCAAATCGTCAGCCAGACAATCAAAACCAAAGAACAGCCCGCAGGCTGCAGCTACGACGAAATGCGATTCCAGGTTGTCATGCGCATTCTGGGCGGAAAAGTCTTCATGACCGGTGGTCGTCCTGATGCGTATGCATGGACACTCGAGAAAGTTGAAAAAATGCTTTCAAAAGCACGCCCCATCGGCGTAAACTCGCCCGATGGCGTAATCAACCTCAGCAAAGCCATTGAGTCCATCCCCGACTACGAGGAAAAGAGGATCTTTGCAGACATGTTCTGCAACCTGAAAAAAGACCTTTTGTTGATCACAACACCCCCCGAAAACCGCACCTGCGTAGAAATCACGCAGGAACTCTATGATACTGGTATCACCTGTTGCATCGACGAATGGATGGATCCTGATGAAAACGGCCTCGCAACAGTTACCGAGCTCAACGTCGGCGACTTTCTGATCGTCACCGACAAAGGTGTTTACTGCATCCGCCGTGACGAGTTCATGGAAACTCATACGTTCGCCTAACGTATTACGAAACCCCCGACTTCCGCACATCCAGTGCGGGCAGAGCCGGGGGTTCTTCTTTTACTGAACACAAACGGCCCTGTTTAAGGCCGTTTTCTATTCATAAACTAATTATCTGCTGTTACCATTCAATTTCTTTCAAAATCCCCTCAAGATTCTGATGCATCTCAGAAATTGAACCATTATTCAAAATATAATAATCCGCCGCTGCAATCGGTCCCCCCTTCTCGAGGTTCTCAATTTCCGATCTATCCCTTTCCATAATTTCCGCTCTATTGAATGGACGTTCCGGACGCGCAGCGACTCGCTTGTAGCGCAATTTTTTATCAGCTACCACCGCCACAAAAGTCATCATTCCAGGAAATTCGTGTCTCAAAATATTATATTCAGTCCAAGAATAAACTCCATCAAGTACAATCCTTCTCTGTCCAGCCTCAATCAAACTCTTTGTTTCAGAAATCACCTGTCGAACCACCCAATCTTTCCCCTCCGTCTCGCGAATCATTTCTCGAAAATGCTTTTCGCTCTCACCATCTGGCGTCCTCTCAATTCCACGTTTCTCCATCTCCTTGTAGATCATTCCCCCAAAATAAACCTTTGGAATTCCTTTCTCAACCAAATAATCCAAAGCAACAGACTTCCCACTTCCGCTCATCCCCACAAAAGCCAGAATTTTTACTTCCCCCGCTTTATCTCCAATAGTCATTCTTCTCCTTTGTTTTTTTCTATTTTAACACATCCATCAAATCCTATCGGCAATCCTAATCAAATAATAATCTTCAAATAATTTCATCTCAAACTTCATCAACAATTTTTATCAAAGACCATGCCAGCGTATCTTGCCCCATAATCCCCTCCTTATATTTCGCTGTCGTACGTTTGCTTCCATAATAGCTAGATAAATCCCTTAAGTTCCGAAGAATATGTTGCTGAAGAAAAGCATATCCATTTTTAATTTCAATATCGTCATCTTTAGTATACGCCCGGCTAATTTGCTGCTGCATTCCAGTATAAAACGCCTCAAATTTATCCTCATCATATCCAACGCTAGCAGTCAATTGAGAAAATCTCACAATTTCTTTAAACGTAGGATCAAAAACCAATTCCTTCTTTTTCTTTTTTTCTACTCCATCCAAAGCGCTTTTAGCAATACGCTCCAAGTAACGAATTGTTGAAATAATTGATGGTTTGATTCCGAGTTCACCCTGTTGATCTTTTAGAACCTTATTCATTACAGAAAAAGCCTCTGCCAAATCTTCAACCTGAACCCTTGTCTCACCAATATACTCATTGAAAACTGGTTTAATGCTTTTTAGAGCTTCATCCAAATCTTCTAAACCAGTCAAAGGAACGTCCATAGATAGCGAATCGGTGTTTTTTACTAATCTACGAACAACATCAATACAAGCTTCATCTTTGGCGACATACCCCCTTTCAAAATACTCACGACATTTACCGTCATATCTCGCAATGATTTCTTCGGGCGTTGCATATTCGCCATTCTCCTTCAAGCCAACCACAGACCCGTAAAATCCATAGCCAAATTGGTCTTCTAGTTTTTTTAATTCCTCTCTACAATTTATTTGCCCATCGACATCGTCATTCTTACAAGCATCATAATATGCTTCAATAGCCCTCATAATTATATGCACACCAGGCTCTTCTTCATGAATAAAAGAATGATCTTTAAAAATCAAGCCCTCCAAAGCAACAGCATCAACTCTATTCTGTATCCGCCTTCCCGAATCAGCAGTTGACAAAGTCTCAGCAATTCTCGTCAACTCATTAACTTTTCTAGGGATACATCTATCAGTTAGGCACTTAATCTTATACTCATCAATGCTATAATCGTAATTAAAACGTGGAGCTTGATATCCTAGACCAAAAACCTCACTACGTTCATCGTTAAGATAAGGGTTAATATTTTCTTTAAATCCTCTAGCAAAATCATCTAAATTTTCTATTAAATGATGCCTCATATAAAGGAGAAACGTGCCCTGACTCTCATCAACTACAGAACCAAATTCATCAGCACTCATTTCCATACTATAGCCATTGCGTAAATAATAGTTCTGAACAAGTGCATTAGCTAAATCAGAGTCAGAAATACCAAAAGACTCCTTCGCGCATGGAGGAACACCATACAGATCAGTAGGCCTTGAAAACGACTCCAATGCCTTAACACCCAATTCCTCACGAGACATGTCTATTTTTAATCTAGACAAAACATCATCCGTCAAATATTGTAAATCATTTACGGATAATTTAGCTATCAAACTTTTCCCAATATCTGCTAAATCAATACCAAGGTCAGAAGCAACGTTATCATCTAAACTCTCTAAATTCCGAAATGTAACGTTATCTATTATCTTTGATCGAATAGAGTCAAGATTATCTTTATCTATATCAATGTGAAACTCTTTTATAAAAGACGGAGATAAGGTTTCAGAAATATTTTTTTCACTACCTTCATTATCGGAAACTTCTAATTCTCCCATTCTACCCGCCAACTCCGTCAAAATACTAAAATCATCATCAATATGGCCATTTCCATCATTACCTGTAAATTCCTCAATTCCGCTCATATCACCTCCAATCTTATAGCATTATACAGAATATTTTTCATACAGTCCAATCAACTCATGTGCTAAGTTTCCAGACCACAAAGCGCCAGAAAAACGCTTCGTCTCTTTCTTCCGTTTATAAATATCACTAAGCCCATTAATATTCCCTTCAATTCTTTTATGAAGCTCCAAATATCCATTTCGGACAGCCAAAACGCCAATATCACTATCAGCTCCAAAACTTTCACTAAACGTTCTTACCATTCTATTATAAAAAATCTCAAAATCCTCATCATTCTTCCCCGCGCTCGAAATCATTTCAGAAAATTTTACAATTTCTTTAAAAGCAGGATCAAACACAACTTCACACCATTCCTTTTTGCTCATCCCCCGGATCGCATATGCCGCCATTTTATCCAAATACGCCACAGCAGAAATCATCGAAGGAAAAATTCCAACTTTTCCAGAATTTTCTTTTAAATTTTTATTCATTTCAGTTACCGCATCACCAATATCAGACAAAGAAACTCGAACCTCTCCGGTTTTTTCGTTGACAATAGGATTAATTTTTTGCAATGCATGATTTAACTTTTCGCTCTTCGTAATCGGTGCTATGAGCGGCACAGATTCAGTATTCTTTTCCATCCGTCTCAAAACATCAATTACAGACTCGGTATTCAAGCCACGCCCTGGTACTCTAGGTACTTCATCGTAATTACCTAGCAAAAACACGCTATCACCCAATGCGTCCCTAACATGATATTGGTCTGCCAATTTTTCAATTTTCCTTTTTTTATTTTCCCTTTCATTATATGGAGCATCATAAAAATCCACCATCGCTGATATGATTTCATGCACCCCTGGATATTCTTCGTGAATAAAAGTTCTATCACGTATTAATTGACGATCAAGTACGACCGCATCTTTTCTGTTTTGCTCTCTATTTGCAAAATCAGAAGTAGGTATCTCATTATGAATTCTAACAAGCCGATCGATTTCCGGCGGACAAGAAACCGAAGAAAAGCACTCAATTGTATACGATTCGATTCCAAAAGAACCTCTACGTGACGTTGAAAAATCTTCCCCTATCCCTCTAACTTCATCATCTCCTTCATCAATTAATCTAAATATTTTTTCAAAAGCGACTCTCGTATTCTTTTTAAATCTATAATTATCCGCATAATCTACCAAAAGACAATTCTTAACTTCCGTATTATTATCATAATCCTTTGAATTACTATCAGAAATTGGTTGATAAAGATCAAAAAAATCCCCAATATATTCACAGCTATCATTCTCAAAAATCCCCCTTAATCCACCGCCAATTATCCAATCCTTTCTTCCGACAGGTTTATTTTTTACAAAATTTGAAATGCTGTCAACAAAACTGCTTGTTTCCATATCACTCGAATAAAATTTCATTACAGGAGGAATGATAAATTCATTCAACATACTCAATCGATCGCTATTAATTTCACCAACAGCGTCATTAATTTGGTCTAACATCTGCCTGCGCCGACTATTTTTTTCTAGCCCCTTCAAGAAGTAATCCTTGCCAGCTCTCAGATTCGAAAAAAGCTCATTGTATAAATCCAAAGATGTCGTATCTTCACATCGACTCGCAACAGAATTCAAATTATCCCAATCCTCTCTTTTTAGTAGCGAAAAAGAATCAATATCTCTATAAAACCTATCTTTAAAACAAAACTGCCTATCTTTCTTTAAAGAAATATAAACCTCATTCATCCTCTGATTAGTTTTTTTAAACCCACCAAAATATCTGTCTACCGAATCTTCAAATAAGTCAGCAACCTCTGAATACTCTTCATCAAGTCTAAATCCAGGTACAGGTTTACCGTCCTTATCTATCCATTCTCCAGAACTATTCCGCGTGTACCCCCATTTTTTTGCCTTTTTTTCGAAGTGCATCCTCTGTTCATCACTTCGTTCGTGTTTTACACACGCCACTACCTTTTTCCCAAGAACTTGCAAAAAACTACGCTTACCACATTCAGCGCTGCTTTCTCTATCACTAACTCCTTCAGACACCTTCAAATCACCAATGTCAGAAGACACATCAAACTCCGCAAGCGCTCCATCATCATTCAAACCAAACTTTTCTATGCCCATATGCTTATTTTAGCACGTAAAAATTCTATTCTTCAGTCCTAATCGTTAAATTATATGAAAGCCGAATTAAATCTTCAATTTCTTCATCTTCAAGTTGCCCACTCGTCACGATTTCGATCCCGCCTCGTCCAAAATATCGACTCTCCATTACGCTTTCATATTTTTCCCGAAGTAATTTCCCAAGCTTAAAATCCGTTCGCACCTCAATCGTATTTTTGTTTTGCACCAAAAATGCCTTCTCATTTACCGTGAAAAGTTCCCGATTTTTCTCATTTTTCACGCTAAATTCACCAATTCCCGATATATTTTTGACATCAATCATTTCAAAAAACTCCTATAATATTTAAGCTCCTCAATACTACCCTGAATGTCATCCAATGCCCGATGATTTTCCGGTTTGATAAATTTCTTCCCTAGTGCATTTTCAAAGTAAACTTTCCACGCACTCACATCAAGCATTCGATAATGAAGTCTCGCATTCAATTCAGGCATTTCTCTTTCAATAAATTTCCTATCTTGATGAATCGAATTTCCGGCCAGAATAATTTCCTTCCCAAAATTCTTATCAAGAAACTCCAAAATCTTCTTCTCAACCGTCTCAACAGATTCGCCGTTTTCATTTTGCGCAAAAAGCGCATCTCGGCTCTCCGAATTTTTCTCCCAGAATTCCCCAACCATTCGCTCTTTCATAAGTCCAGGATCAACTTTTACAACCGCCGTCATCTCCGCCTTCGGCTCAAGATCCCAACCAGTCGCAATTGCGGCCACCTCAAGAATCCGGTCCTTCTCCGGAGAAAGCCCTGTCATCTCCAAATCAACCCAAAGCAAGCTCGCTTTATTCATTTTTTCCTCGCTTTCTCCCATAATTTTCTCGTCAGTCTCAACGATAAAGTCGAAAGTGTAAATCCGATCACAGGTACTAACGAACTAAATAAAATATTATTCGTCTCCTTAATAATCCATGAATACAAAATCACAACTAAATATGTCAAAATACAAATCCCGATTCTTCTCGTCCAACTCGTCTCCCAAGCTTTATCAAGCTCGACCTTTTTATTACGTTTCTTTATTTCATTTATCTCTTTTTCACAATCCATTACATTTCCTCCGGAACTTCGATTCCGAGCAAATCAAGCCCGTGTTCCAAAATATTTAAATACCCTTGAACAATTTTTTTACGTTCTTGTTCAAATTCACTCCCTGCCACTTTCACATTTTCATAAAATCTTGAAAACTCCTGTGCAAGTTCGTACAAATAATTGCAAATCTTATTAGAAGCCATTTCTTTAACCGCCTGCCCCAGTACATTAGAATAATCCAACATCTTCTTGATCAAAGTCTTTTCCCATTCATTCATTTGATATTTCTCATCAAAATCACCATCGTCAATTTTATCAAGAATTTTCTTCGCTCTAACACAAGAATATTGTAAATATGGTCCCGAACATCCCGTCATCGAAACACTTTCTTTCGGATCAAAAATCACGTCTCCGCCAATCTTCACCTTAAGAAATGCAAATTTAATAGCCGCAATAACAATTTTCTTATCTTTCTCGGCCAATTCGTCAAAATTAGTCTCTTTCAAAAGTTGAGCTGTCATATCAAGTACATCAATCGCCTTCAAGAAGTTTCCTTTTCTTGAAGACATCTTTACACCACCAGCCAACTTCACGTTTCCGTGCGTCAAATGCGTAGTTCTCTCTGTTAACTCTGGATGCATCTCCTTAACAGAAGAAAGAACAACCTTCATATAATCAATAATATCATTTCCGGTAATCACAACCGACTTATCAAAATGATAATCATCCCACTTCGTATTGATTAACCCGACATCCTTTGCCTCATAAGTCGGTAGCCCATTTTTATTGATAAAAACACGAGTATGAAGTCCAACTTTTTCGCCACGATAAACCACCGCGCCATCGCTCATTTCATAAACACCTTTCTCAAGCCCTTCTTTTACCTCAGAAAGACCTCTTTGCGCAACGGTTGACTCAGGATAATATTTATCAAATTTCACATGAATTTTACTATAAAAATCATCAAAATATTTATAGCTCCACTCTCTTCCCTGCCAATAAAGCTCCGCCAAACCATCTTCAAATTGCGAGTCTGAAAGAGAAACCTCCTTCCCCATTGCTGTCATCTTATAGACGTCGCCATTAATTTTGGTAATTTCTTCGTGAGCTTTTTCATTATTCTCATACGCATTCGTTCCCTCGACATACCTCTTTGCAATCTCGAGCATTCCGTCCTGCATTTCCATCTTCAGAATATCATCTCTATACGGCAGCATTGCCCAAAGTGTTTTCCCAACATGAAGACCAACATCCCCTCCAAAATTCGCACGTATCACATTTCCATTTGCAAATTCATATAATCTTGCAATCCCATCCCCAATAATTGAAGTATAAAGATGCCCAACATGAAGAACCTTGAATGGGTTCGGATCAGAAAATTCACAAATCACAGTTTTATCAGAATATTCATCTGATGATATATTTTTCTCAAAATTATCGGCAAAAT
>JAZUHD010000037.1:0-40743 GCA_045641545.1 Candidatus Nanosyncoccus sp. | reverse complement strand
GGCGTTGATTTCTGCGATGGAGAGAATTATGTTTTTTTCTTTGCCGTATTTGATAGTGTCGTAGCAACATTGACGATAATCAGGATTCAAGGTGAGTTTGTTGAGAAAATACCTTTCGTCGGGAATCTCGTCACCGAGATCTTTCAAAGTTTTTTGGAAAACCCCGAGCGCTTCCTTGGTTTGTCTTTGCCACTTGGCAACCTTGTGATTGTAATATGTGATGGTTCTGTCATTCTTGATTGCAATAGTAGCAGCTGCAAAGCTGCCAGATTTCAGGTTTGCGCGGATATGCCAATAATAGGCAGTTTTGCCACAGCAATGAACCACGCGTTCGAACTCTTGCCAGTATAATAACGGTTGGATTGACACATTGTTCGCCTCCTTTAAAGTGCTCAATTTCTTGATGAATATATTATATCATAAAATATTAAAGCTATCAATAAAAGAGCTTTTCGTGTTTTTGTTATATAAAAAATGAGCCGCGCGTGCGGCTCGGGAAAAAGCTGATGACGAATTGATTTTTGCCTTAGGCAAATAACCAGACGTCATCGCCTGCGTGCGACAGAGTGAAGGGGCCTGCTTCTTTGAGTTTGTTAAGAAAGTCAGTTGCACTACTTTCTGTCACATTTTTTGCTGTCAAGCTGAATTTTGTTTTGACGGCTCTGTACAGGTCGATTACACCAGTCTTGCCGGTATCGATATCTCTCAATGTGGCGAGGATTTTTGGGGGATTACTCGGCAATCTATAAGTGCCGTTACTGCCGAAGGATAAGCCTTCGGGTCTTCTTCCTCCAGGGTATCCCGTTATGGCTACGCCGGGTGTTCCTTTTTCGTATTTGTACTCAATTAACTGAACCTTCATAGTTTTTGTCTCCTTTCGAGAATTTTTTTTGAAATTTCAGTGATTGAATTTCTTAATGTGCTTTTCGAAAAAAATTATGTGGATTTTAGTCCACATAATCTATTATATCATATTATGTTTAAAAAGTCAATAATTCTTATTTTTTCTGGGAATTATAGTACTTTACGCCTTCCCTTGCGGCGGCGGTTTCGGCTTCTTGTTTTGAGTGTCCAGAACCTTCACCTTTTATTTTGTCGCCGACATAGGCGCCAACAGTGAAGGTTTTATCGTGATCTGGTCCTTCTTCTTTCAAGAGATGATAGGTTGGGGTTGCGCCATCGAATTTTTGGGCGAGCTCTTGGAAATAGGACTTTGGATCGCGCCAAGAGCCTTCTTCGAGGATTTGGTTAATTTTTACTAAGATGTGTTTTTCGATGAATTTTTTTGCTTCATCGTAGCCTTGGTCGAGATAAATTGCGCCAATGACGGCCTCGAAACAGTCGGCAAGAATGATGTCGTGAGCGCGGTCTGAACCGTGCTGGTGTTCGCCTTTTGAAAGACGGACAAGAGGTTCATAACCAAGTTCCTTTCCAGCGTCACCAATTGACTCGGTTCGGACGAGTGCGGCGCGCCAAGCAGTCATAATTCCTTCTGGTTCGTTGTAATTTTTGAACAAAAAATCAGAAGAAACTAATTCAAGAACAGCATCACCGAGAAATTCGAGACGCTCGTTGTGATCGGTGGCGGATTTTTTGTGTTCATTGATGTAGCTTCTGTGAGTGAGTGCGGTTACGAGCAACATAATGTCATTGAACTCGAAACCGAGTTTTTCTTTCGCGAAGGCTTTGTATGGTTCTAGGTCCATTAAAATTCTCCTGAGCGAATTTTGTTTTTCGCAATTAGCATTAATTTTTCTATGTCTTCATATTCAATCGCTTCGAGCGCGTCTGCAAATTTGAACCACTTGATGCCGTTCATCCATTTTTCTTTTGTTGGGGTTTCAGTTTCATCGAGAGAGCGAACGAGGTAGATTTGGGTTGTCATGAGGACGAGTTTGTCGAGGCGGCGGTATTTGAAGTGGATTTTGCCAAGCCAGGCTAAGACATCAATATGAAACAGTCCAGCTTCTTCGCCGATTTCGCGAATGGCGGTTTGCTTTGCGTTTTCTCCTGGCTCAATGTGACCCTTTGGAATGGTCCAACGATTTTTTGAATCTTGAATTAAGAGAATTTCGATATCTTGATTATCTTTGGACATGCGAAAAACTATACCACCCGAAGTTGGCTCGCGGACAATTTCTTGAATCGCTGGTTGGCGATTGAAAATCTTTCTGATTGGGGATTCTTTATATTTCTTCGGAAGAGCTTCCGGAATTTTCAGATTCCCCTGTCTTTTCTGGGGTTGTTGGGGTTTCATTTGAACTTTCCGAGGATTCAGTGATTCCGAGTTGTTTGTAGGCGGTTCCGAGAACGCCGTTCACGAACTTGGACGAATTCTCTGCGCCGAAAGCTTTTGCAAGCTCAACGGCTTCGTTGATTGCTACCTTGGGCGGAACTTTGTCGCGGCATTCAGCGAGCTCATAAAGACCGATACGCAAAACGTTGCGGTCGATTGCAGCGATCGTTTCAAGTGGCCATTCTGGGGCAATTGGAGTGAGAACTTTATCGAGTTCAGGAATATTCTCCTTTACACCCTTGGCAAGATTATAAACAAACTCTGTATCGCCTAGTGCGTCAGAATATGGCTCGATGTTTTTGGCGACAATTAAATCGATGTCTAAGTTAGGGTCGCCCGCCCTATTACGGAACTCATATTCGTATAAGCTCTGTAAGACGATTATTCTTCCTAAATGTCGATTACTTGCCACGGTAGTTTACGCTTTTTTAGACTTTGATTCTTTTTTTGCTGCTTTTTTGACAGTTTTGACCTTCAAATTTGGGGTCTTTTTTGCGGTTTCAAAAGCTTTGACTGGTGATTTTTTGTTGACAGCACGAGCGAGCTTCAAGCGAAGATGGCTTCGGCGAAGACCGGTTTTTCTAGGGCTGCTTTGTTTTTTAGGTTCAGGCATTTAATGCTCCTTTAATAATAGATAATTTTAACTATTTTAGCACTAAAATTTGATTTTTGCAAGAAAAAAGGCTACCTTAGGTAGCCTTCTTGTTCTCCTTGTTGCGTTTTTGCTGAATTGCTTCAACCGAACGGCCGATTTGTTTTGATAATGCGCTATCACTAATGCTATGCGACATAACTAATGCAACTTCCTCGTCTGTCCATTTTTTGCCTGATGCAAAGGCGTTTTTTCTTGATTTTGCGTAATTTTTTTTGCGGTGTCTTTTTCGGTAGTCCTGTGCTTTTTCTTTGTCTCTATATCGAGTCAAACAAACTGGCATAAGGTACACACTTCCTTTCTGAAATGAATATCTTTATTTTAACATAAAAACGCGAAAAATGCAACCTCGACCGCGGTTAGTATTGACTTTTTGGTATTTTGTGATATAATGATATTATAGGGCGTTTTCTCTATGAACTTTGAGAGTTGGTGATTTAGGCTAGCGTTCAGGTTTTCCGCTTGAACGCTGGCCTAAAGGCTGGTATCTGAGTTTCAGTGATAGGATTTTCCTAAATTTCAACATTGAAACTGGAGGCAATATGAATATTTTTCTTTCGATTCTCTTTTCGATTCTAATGCTGTTTGGTACGGGATCGACGCGTGAAAAGGCGCTTTCGGCGAAATATCAGGATGGCTCTTGGTCTGGCAGTTCGGTTGGCATTCCGGCTGCTTATGTGCAGAACGGCTTGCTTTATGTGAATGGCAACCCAGCAAGCTACCCGGCGGATTCTTCGGTTTCATATTATGTGAAGCCTGTTGCAATGACCAATAAGGGGACTTGGTTTCTTGAGAAAACTGGAACAAATTCGATTTATATTCTCCGTCTTGACTACCGTGGCTTTAATATTAAGACACACAATTTGTCGTCATTAACATTTGGTGCTGATAGGGTTGAAACGGTGGTGAACAAAGAAAGCGATCAAATTGAAATTACGGCTTATTTCCCTGTTTCTTCCAAGAAGGGTAATATTACGTGGTTTATCGAGATGGATCCTGACAATCAGCCGAAACCTACTTGTAGTTGAGGGAATCCCGCCTGAAGAGGCGGGATTTTTCTGTGGATAATATAAATAAACATAAACATTATTGACAAAATTTGTCTTGTGTGGTATAATGTAGATGTAGGGTGAAATTTTTAACGCCTTACGAATAGGTTCATTTGAAAGGAAGTGAATTCATGAACCTCGTATATTCAAATCCTTATTTTCACGCTTTCAGTATAGGTTTTAATAGCTGTTATATTGTTATTCCTGCTGTATTTATTTTCTGCTTATTGCTCGGATATTTTCCGGTCACAAAAAAGCAGAAGGAGTCGGTTAGAATAGCGATTAACCTTGCAAAACTTATCATTCCGGTTGTAGCAGGTATATTTTTAGCAAAGCTATTCTACGAAGAATGCTTTTGTGGAATACTGCAATGTTTTGATAACCACATTGTTATGGAGTCAGAAGCGTTTTATTCTGGAATGTTGGCGTTATTGACCTTAGCTTTTGTGGAGGCGATTCTTATATTGGCCCCAATAGCAATGACACAATTCGGAAAGAAGATTAGGAAGTATAAGATAAGGAAAAAGAAAAGCCTCGGTAATTGAGCCGAGGCCTTTTTGTTTTTTAGGCTACGATATTTAGGAGATGGGCCTTTTTGATGAAAATAGTTTTCTTTGGCTTGCCCGGAACGAATTTTTTAACATTTTCGTTTTCGAGAGCAAGCTTTGTGATTTTTTCTTCGTCTTCGAGGTCAGATTCTGAAACTTCGAGCTTTCCGCGAAGTTTGCCGTTTACTTGGATAACAATTTCGATGATGTCGGTTTTTATTAAACTTTCATTCCAAGTTGGCCATTCATCATTGGATTCGAGATTTTCGAGCATTTCTGAAGCGAGATGCGGAGCGAATGGTTTCAAAAGTTTCGCAAGAATAATCAAATCATCTTTGTCTGGGGCGGATTTATAGAGTTCGTTGACATATTCCATAAGGGCGGCGACTGCAGTGTTGAAGTTGCAGCGGTGCATATCTTCGGTGACTTTTTTCGCAGTTTTATTGCGAATAGCGATATTTTCGGATTTTTCGACGCGATCGGTTTTGAAGCAAAGAGTCCAGCAGCGGTTTAAGAAACGGTAAACGCCACCAACTGAGCGAGGATTCCAGGCTGCATCGAGTTCGATTGGGCCAATAAACATTTCGTAGGTGCGAAGCGTGTCGGCGCCGTAGCCATCATTGATGACGTCGAGAGGATCGATTACGTTGCCTTTTGATTTTGACATCTTTTTGCCGTCTGGAGCATTAATGTATCCGTGGTAAATGAGCTTTTTGATTGGTTCGCGGAATGGTAGGTAACCTTCGTCGGCAAAGAATTTACACCAGAAGCGAACATAGAGGAGATGGGCAACGGCATGGTCTGCACCAACATAGATGTCGGTTGGAGCCCAGTATTTTATGGCTTCAGGATCCCAAGCATGTTCTGTATTATGTGGACTTGCGTAGCGCCAGAGGTACCAGCTTGAACAGGCGTAGCCATCGAGAGTGTCGGTTTCGCGAGTCATTTCCTCGCCGTCGATGGTAACTTTGAGCCAATCTTTGGCTTTTGCGAGGGCGGAGTGGCCGGAATCGTCTGGTTTATAATCTTCGACTTCTGGGATGATTACTGGGAGTTGATCTTCTGGAATGGCGTGTGGCTTGCCATTTTTGTCGTAGGCAATTGGGATTGGGCAACCCCAATAACGTTGGCGAGAAATGAGCCAGTCGCGCATTTTGTAGGTGACGCGTTTTTTGCCGATTCCCTGTTCTTCCAACCAGGAGACAATGCCTTCGCGAGCGTCGGCGGTTTCAATTCCGTCGAACTGTTCGGAATTGATTAACTTTCCTTCGCCATGATAGCAAAGATCGTCATCTTCGATGTTTTCGGATTTTTCAATGACTTTTTTGATTTCGAGATTGAATTTCTTTGCGAATTCATAGTCGCGATCATCGTGGGCTGGGACGGCCATAATTGCGCCTTCACCATAACCAATTAAGACATAGTCAGCGATCCAGATTGGGATTTTTTTGCCTGTGGCTGGGTTAATTGCATAGGAGCCGGAGAAAACACCGGTTTTTTCTTTGTTTTCTTGGCGTTCAATTTCTGATTTTTTGACTGCGTTTTTTATGTATTCTTCGACGGCTTCTTTGGTTTCGTTGGTGACGAGAGATTTGACTAAATTGTGTTCTGGGGCGAGAACGAGGAAGGTTGCGCCAAAGAGAGTATCTGGGCGAGTGGTAAATACTTTGATTTTTTCAGATTTATTTTTGATTTCAAAGTCGATTTCTGCGCCTTCAGAGCGGCCAATCCAGTTTTTTTGCATGGTTTTGATTTTTTCCGGCCAATCGAGAGCGTCGATTTCGTCGAGGAGTTCATCTGCGTAGGCGGTAATTTTGAAGAACCACTGCTTCATTTTTTTCTTTTCAACTTCGTGACCACAGCGCCAGCAACAACCGTTTTCAACTTGTTCGTTGGCGAGAACGGTTTTGTCGACTGGGCACCACCATTGATAGGATTCTTTTTGGTAGGCGAGACCTTTGTCAAAGAGTTTTTTGAAACACCATTGAGTCCAGCGATAGTATTCTGGATCAGATGTGTTGATTTCGCGGTCCCAATCGATGGCGTAGCCGAGGCGTTTTGCCTGTTTTCGGAAATTATCGATATTGGTTTTTGTGGCGGTTTTTGGAGATACCCCGGTTTTTATGGCGTAGTTTTCAGCAGGGAGACCAAAGGTATCATAGCCAAACGGGCGAAGAACATTACAATTTTGTTGAGTGTAGAAACGAGTCAAGACATCAACAATGGTGAAGTTGCGAACATGACCAACATGAAGACCGGCGCCTGAAGGATATGGAAACATTTCTGCTAGGAACATTTTTTGGCGACCGTCGCTTTCTTTTCCTTCTTTTGCTAGGAATGGTTTTTCCTTTTCCCAGATTTTTTGCCATTTTTCTTCTATTTTGATTGGGTCATATCTTTCCATGAGATAAATTATACCATAAATTTGACAAGAGATGTCTTTTGCTTTTAAATTTAATTTTTAGTATAAAAAAGCTCGGCGTGAGGGCGCCGAGCGTGATATATGTAAAATTAGTCGATATGACTAATAAATAATAAGTATATTGGGATTTCAGGACTAGCCAATGTGCTTAATTTTGCCGTTGAATAACTGGACTGTATGTTCATCTATGTGCTTTGCAATTCCTGTCGATACATTAGTTGCTTTATCGTTTTCAGTCCTGATATGCGTTTTTGTTGTTGTAGAGACTTTATTTGATTCTGGTGATATTTCATTGTTTAGGAGGCGTTTTGTCTCGTCGGTTAGTTTGGCATATTCTATGTTTCGCGCTATGTTGTATGCTGCGATAGCTTCACCATAACATGTTATTAATGCGCTTCGGATGCTGACTTTTTTTGCATTTGGATTAACTTGCTTGTAATAGTTGGCGATTGCTGTTGCTAGTTTCTCTTCCGTTTCTTTGGTATGCGTTTTTTCTACGATTGGTATCGAAATGATTATGTCGTGGGCGTATTGTTTATTGTCGTTTTTAGCATCCATCTGTAACGTAAATGTTGCTTGCGATATGTTGTTGTATCGCGCGGCTTCATCAGCGATTGAAAGGATATTTATCGCTTCTCTTGAGGCGGCAGCCTCGATACCTTCATTGTCTATGTTCTTTTTGGCGCATCCTGTGAAAAGGGTGCAAATTATCGTGAGCATTGCAATTGTGATGAAAACTATTTTTTTCATTTGTTTCCCTCTCTTAAACGTCGAAAATATTTATAACATGCAGACACATATCCCTCACTATGTGCAGCTTCGAATCCACCTTTTCGAAGCTACACATAGTCAATATACTATATCTTAAGGTACTATTTTATCATTATATCATATGTTTCTAAAAAAGTCAACTTTTTCTTATTGAGTAAGAAAAAGACGGCCGGAGCCGCCTTTTGTTTAGAAAGGTTGGAAATTCCATGGTGGGGATTTTTTGGAGATGATTGCTTCGTTTTGTCCGGAAGACATTTCAATAAAGATGTAGCGCAAATAATTAGCCCAGTTGCCATCATGGAAAACATAGACCGTAAGAAAGCTGTCGTCCTTCTCAATTGCGTTAAACAGGCGTGCGCCGTTTTTAGCAGACTCAACATAATAGAAAGTGTGTTTACCGTCTACGTGCGTGCCTGTTCCGATAATGAGGTTTCCTGTGATGATTTTAGACTCACTCTGCTTCTGGAACTTTTTTACATATTCTGATTCATTGATGAAAGCTCTTGATCCTGTCGAAAATTGTTCAAATAAATTAACGTATTTACTATCTTTGTTGCCTTCGACATTTGCCCAACTCGGCAATGTGTCGAGGATAAAAAGAAGCTCCTGGATTGTTTGACTTTCTTCCGGCGTGAAACATTCGATTTCGAAGTCCCCAACCTTTCTGAGGAGTTTAAGGTACATAATAACACCACCTTGTAATTTATTACATCGAAATATAATACAATTTTTGTTTGTTGTCAACAATCTAGAGGGGCAATGCGGCCTTGACGTAGAATTTTTGGAATTTCTGTTGTTAAATCGATAATTGTTGAAGGTGGATTGTTGTTTGATTTTCCTAAGACAAGGATATCGACTTCCGGTAGTCTGAATTTTATCTCGCTTGAGGTGAGGGCTGGTGATTCACCACGAGGGTTTGCGGAGGTCAAAAGAAGTGGACTGGTTTTCTCGAGAATCTGGCTAAAAAGCGGGAAATCTGGAATTCTGAGTCCGATACTGTCGAAATTATCGAAATATGGGTGATTAAAATCTGGATTTTTTGGCAAAATCAAGGTTAATTCGCCTGGAAAATAGGTTTCGATTAGATTTTTTGCGGCTTCTGGAATGAGGGCATATTTTTTTATGGACTCTTTTGACTCGGGAACGAGTGTAAAGACCTTGCCTGAGTTTATTTCCCTGTTTTTGATTTTGATAAGTTTTTCGAGGGCAGACTTTGAGTTCAGGGAAACCGCAAGGCCAAAAACAGTTTCGGTTGGAAGAGCAACGACTTTATCGGAGTTTAATGAAATTATGATTTCTTCTATGTTATCTTGGGGAAGTTCGATCATTTTTTTATTATACTCTAAAAAATAGAGAAAGAAAAAATCCCAATTTGGGGTAAATGGGGACATATATCTCTATTATAGCACACTTTGTTAAAAAAGTCAATAGTTTTTAGGTTTTTCTGGGGTCGGAGAGGCGTTTTTCAGGTATAAAAAACCCAGATTAATCTGGGTTTTGGGTGATGAGTACTCTTTGGTTTCATAATAATGTTGCTGATTCTTCGGTGAGTTGAGATAAAGACTCGACGCGGCAATTTGAACATTGCGTCGAAAATCCTACGCCGTTTTGATTAATAAACGCTGCTGTGCCACATAACGGACAAGGTTTGAATTCTGACGGCTCTTTAGTTTCTTCGTCGAGCCATGCTGCGAAGGCCGCCAAAAAAATTATAGAATCATAGGGTAATGATTGTGTAAAAATGTTGAGGTATGCTTTTAGCCTTTCTGATGGGGTTTCGTAAGATTCGTAATTTTTCAAAAGAATCACTCCTTTAAGGTACTATGGTAAAACCATGTGCCCCGTATTATAATATAATTATGAAAATTGTGGTAGTGTTACATAATATTCGCTCGACTTATAATGTTGGCGCAATTCTTCGAACTTGTGAGGGGTTTGGGGTTTCTCGGGTGATTTTTTCGGGAATTACGCCGCGGGTTCATGATAAAAATCTTTTGCCACATCTTCGAGAAAAGCTGGACAAACAAATCCATAAATCTGCGCTCGGGGCGGAAGATATGCTGTCGATTTATTCATCTGATGATATAAAAAATGATATTTTTGAGCTCAAGAAATCTGGATTTTCCGTGCTTGGATTAGAAAACAATATAAAAGAACAGAGACTCTTTAATCTCTGTTCTTCCGAACTTAAAGACAAGTTAGGTCAACAAGTTGTCTTGATTCTTGGCGAAGAAGTGTCTGGCATAGATTATTCACTATATGATATAATTGATTTTTTCGCTGAGATTCCTATGAAAGGTAAAAAGGAATCATTTAATGTTTCGGTTGCTGCCGGAATTGCGATTTTTGAACTTTCCAAATAGCTATTCGCTAACAGCAGTATAAAGAATCGTGTTTGAATATGAGCCGTTTGGAATTTTGTTGTTAACGTTAATTCCATAGGTGATTTTCATTGTGTTATTGCTTGCTGTTGTTGTGCCGATTTGAGTGGCGGTTGTTGGAACAGTTGCCCATATTTTTCCTGTTGCTGTTGGAGTTGCGGTTCCGGTCGTGTAGCCCCATTGGTTTTCGCCGAGAGTCGTTTTTGCGGTTGAAGTGCCAGCGACTGGTGAAATGTAGCCTTGATCAACTTTGCCGTTGAGATTCAAGGTGTTTTTGTTGACGGCCGGTGTGCTGATCGACACAGTGCAGGCTACGGTGCAGCTGAGGTCTTCGCTGATTTTAATAAATGTATCACCTGATGACTTGATGGTTCCTGATGCTATTAATTGGCCATTTGATGTTTCTGAACCGAGAGTCACGGCTAAGTCGGCAGCGGAAGCTGATTTTGTTTCTGGGAGGAAATTCGGAAGAATCGCGCCGGAGGCGAGAATCATTAATACGAAGAATCCGCCAAAGATGCCGAATTTTTTGCTGATACTTTCCTTGTCATGAATTCCAAAGTTTCTTGTTAAGAGCGCGTGTTTTGCATGTGGGGTTTTTGTGTATCTAATAGCAATGATTGCAATGATGGTTAGTGCGCAGATTGCGCCACCAATGATTGCGGATGGTTTGAGGGATCCGTCGGTGTTTGTGAAGATTCCGGTATCCGAAGAACCTGGAGTTGTTGTTGTGTTTGTTGGAGTCATTTCCGATGCGGGTTTGCCGGCCCCACTTAATTCGAAAACGATTTTTGTTTCGCCTGATGCTGACATAATTTTTCCTTTTTGTTTTTATGTTGACCTATTTATAAATCTATTATAGCACAAGCGGAATAAAAATGCAAGGGTTTTCTATTTTATTTTTACATTATCTTTGGAGAGAAGGGACCTTAGGTCCTCCATTAAGTCTTTTGAACCAATATCGACCTTAAATGGTATGCGGAGGGGGGTCTTTTCTTCCCCGTCTTTCAGGACGAGAATGACTTCTTCGGTTCCAATGTTTTGATCGCAGATTTTCCTGACTTTTGTTAAAGTGTCGGTATCATCGGGATGCTCGATTAGGAGATATAGTCGTTCGCCACGGTGGTCTTTTGGTGGAGCAATAGGGACACGAACTGGTTCTTCTGGCTGACTGGTTTTTACGAACTTTGAGACGCCTTCCGCAGAGGTTTTTGTACGGCGATAGGTTGGCTTTGCTGCCGTGATTGGTGCGGCGAGTTTCATGCCGGTTGCTTCGTAGTTTTCGAGCATATTATCTGAAACAACTTCGACGGATTCAGCGAGGACTTTAACTTCGGAAACTATGTTTCCGTCTTTGTCTTTTGCGTTGACGCGTCCGGTGATTTTGACGACATTGTCTTGAACTAATTTGTCGCCATATTGTTCGAAGGTATTCGGGAAAACAATAATTTCAGTGTCGGAGGTTTTGTTTTCGATTTTGACGAAGGCCATTTTTGTGTTTTTCTTGGTTAGAATTGTGCGGACTCCGGTGATTATTCCGCCAACAACGATGGTTTTACCATCATTTTCGGCGGAAATCATTTCGTATGGATGAGTTTGTTCGTTAAAGAAAGTGTCGTATTTGTCAAGCGGATGCGCGGAGATGTAGAGGCCCATAAGATCGCGTTCCCAGAGGAGTTGTTCTTTTTCTGAGAATTGGGTTGGAGCTGGTTTGATTTCTGGTTCTGGAATTGCGCCAGCATCGCCAAAGGCGCCAAATAAATCGGTTTGCCCAGAAGCAACATCTTTTTGACATTTTGAACCATAGGCTTGAATTGCCTCAAGATTGAACAGTAAGTCTGAACGAGAATAGCCAAAACTATCGAAGACGCCTGTTTTGATGGCTGATTCCCAGGATTTTTTGTTGAATTTTGTACTGTCGACGCGTTTTGCAAAATCACAAATCGAAGTGAATGGGCCATTTTTTTTGCGTTCAGGGAGAACAATTTCCTCAATGAGAGCTTTCCCCATTCCTTTGATGCCAGAGAGGCCGAAGCGAATTGTGCGTTCGCCACCAACAATACCGAAGTCGCCGTAAGACTGATTGATGTCTGGGCCGAGGACCTTCATGCCCATGCGTTTGCATTCGGCGATTTCAATGGCGAGACGGTCAGTCCAGCGCATATCGGCTGTCATTAGTGCGGCCATATAGGCGTCTGGATAATGAGCTTTCAAATATGCTGTCCAATAAGATACCAGACCGTAGCAAGCAGCATGAGACTTGTTGAAACAATAGTTCGCAAAGTCGAGAAGTTGAGTCCAGAAAGTCTCAGCAATTTCTTTGGTTGCGCCACCGATTTTGACGGCGCCTTCAATAAACTGAGGCTTGACCTTGTTCATGAGGTCGACTTTTTTCTTGCCGACGGCTTTACGGAGTGTGTCGGCTTGACCTCCGGTAAAACCGCACCATTCCTTGGATATCTGCATGAATTGCTCTTGATAAATCATAATTCCGTAGGAATTTTTCAAGGAGTTTTCAAGGCCAGGATGAAGATAAGTAATCTCCTCTTCTCCGTGTTTGCGACGAATGAAACTATCGATGAACTGCATTGGCCCTGGGCGGTAGAGAGCAACCATAGCAATGATATCTTCAAATGAGGTAGCTTTCAGATCTTTCAAATAGCGTTTCATGCCGGCAGATTCAAGCTGAAAAACTCCAGTTGTTTCGGCATTTTGGAGAAGTTTGTAGGTTAACTCATCGTCAAGTGGAACGGAATACATGTCGATGTCGTCATTGTAGACTTTGCGAATCATGCGGAGGGCGTTATTGATGACGGAGAGGTTTGAAAGACCTAAGAAGTCCATTTTTAATAGACCAAGTTCTTCTACGGTTTCCTTTGGGAATTGGGCAGTGATTGGGCCTTTTGCGGAAACTTCAAGCGGAAGGAATTTGACGAGATCGTCTGGAGCGATGACGACACCGCAGGCATGAACACCGTGACCACGGATCGTACCTTCGAGTTTTGCTGCAAAATCAAGAACCTCCTTGGAGATTGGATTGGTTTCGTATTCGTGCTTCAAGTCTGGCACTTCTTTAATAGCGTCAGGGAGATGACAATGGTGACCTTGGACCGGATCTGGGACCATTTTGGCAAGCCTGTCGGCTTCAGCGTAAGGAACTTCAAGGACACGCGCAACATCGCGGACGGCGTTCTTTGCCATCATTTTGCCAAAGGTGACGATATTGCTGACGCGGTCTTTGCCATATTTTTCGGTACAATATTCGATAACTTCGTCGCGACGAGTGTCCTGAATATCGGTGTCGATATCTGGCATAGAAACGCGGTCTGGATTCAAAAAGCGTTCGAAGAGTAGATCGTATTTCATTGGGTCGAGCTCAGTGATGCGCATAGCATAGGCAAGAAGAGCGCCGGCGGCAGAGCCACGACCTGGGCCATAAACGATTCCCTGGCGTTTTCCCCAGTTGATGAAATCCCAGACGATTAAGAAATAGCCATTGTAACCCATATGGTCGACAACGGAGAGTTCGTAGTCGATGCGTGGGAGAATTTTCTTTTCTTCGTCTTCGATTTCTTTGTCATATTTTTCGAGAATTTTTCTACATTCTTCAACGGAAAGTTCGGCAGCTTCTTCCTCGGTTTTTCCGCCGTAACGAAAGACTAGACCGCGAAAGACGAGCTTGTCTAGATAACTTTTGTCGTTTTCTCCTTCTGGGACTGGGAATTTTGGAATCAGGATTCTACCTAGTTCTAGTTCGACGTTGCAGCGGTCGGCGATTCTCTTTGAATTTAAAACGGCTTCTGGGCAAGTGTTTTGCCAGCGTTTGATAATTTCGGTTGGAGGAATGACATGAAGCTCAAAATCTTTGAGTGACATGCGATTTGTGTCGCTAAGATTGGCAGCGGTTCCAACGCAAAGGAGAACTTCGTGGGCGTCTTGATCTTCGTGTTTTAGATAGTGGGCGTCGCAGGTTACAACTAATGGTAGTCCGGATTTTTCTGAATATTTCATGAGCCACTGATTGACTTTATTTTGCTCTTCCCAGTGGGTTGGTGAATCTGGATGACCGTGGTCTTGCATTTCTAGATAGAAACGGTCTTTGAATACGTTCGAATACCAGTCAATGAGTTTTTCAGCGCGCGCATCGTCGCCGGCGCGAATCGCTTCGGAGATTTCTGAACCGGCGCATCCAGAAAGACAGATAATCCCCTCGTTCCATTTTTCAAGTATTTCGTGATCAGTGCGAGGTTTGTAATATTTGCCGTTGATTTCCGCATCGGTCATGATGCGACAAAGGTTTTCAAAACCTTTGTTGTTCATTGCAAGTAATGTGATATGAAAACGTTGTTTGTCGTGAGCCGGATCGCGGTCGGTGCGCTTTCTGGCAGCAACATAGGCTTCAAGTCCAAGAACTGGTTTTATTCCGGCATCTTTAGCGAGTTTGTAGAGTTCAACAAGACCAGACATAGTGCCATGATCGGTGACGGCAACAGCTTCCATCCCTTGTTCTTTGACAAAATTAATAAGATCGGGGATTTTTGTTAAGCCATCAAGGAGTGAATAATGAGTGTGATTATGAAGATGTACAAAATCACTAGGTTTGAGCTCCACTTTTTCTGTCATATGATTATTATAGCATAGCTTTAATAGGGGAAATGATTTGCAATTTTTGGGCTGAGATGAATAAGCATTGACATTTTGGCCTATGTGTGATATAATGAGAGGGGTTTACGATGATTTTCCTCTTTTTAAGGGGATTTTTTTAATATCGATTGTTTTGGGGTGGGATGTGTTTTCTCTTTTTGGAGGAATTTTTATACTGATTGTTTTGGGATGGAATATGTTTTTTCTTTTGGTAAAATTCATTTTTATAATATTTTTCATAAAAAAATCTCCCTTGCGGGAGGTTTTTCTTGCCGAATTATTTTTTCTTTTTGGTGGATTTGTCATCTACGGCGTCGGCGACGGAATTGCTGACAGTTTTGATGATATTTCCGAAGCTAGTCATTCCCTTTACATTTTCGGCTATATCGTTGGTGGTTTCAGCGATATCTTGACCTTTGATTACGACTTTCTTGGCTTCATCGACGAGATGATTCCATTTCACGAGGGCAACGATGCCGACGATAAGAAAGACGAGTAAAGCTACTGAGAGAAACGCTACTAAAATCCATTCTGCAATTGTCATGGTGATTTTCCTTATTTGTTGTTAATGATGGTTTTGATTTCTTCATCCCAATCTTCGTTGTCGAGAGTGTAGGAAAGAAGAGCCATAAAATAGTTTTTTGGATCGCCAGTGGTCATCCAAGTTCCTGAGGTTTTTCTGGCATAAACGTGGCCGCCTGGAACTAGACGAGCGATTGCGTCAGCTGTCCAAAGTTCGCCGTCGAGGCCAGTGAGACCTGGGTCGAGATATTTGAAGATGGCTGGAGTGAGAAGGTAGCGACCATAGGAAGCAAGATCTGAAGCGGCTTCTTCTGGCTTTGGCTTTTCGACGAGTCCATTGAGTTTTTCGGTTGATTCGTCGTAGTCGATTGAAGCGTATTTTTTGATTTCTTCGTGTGGAACAAGTTGGCCGGCAATGATGGCTTCGGCATCGGGATGTTCTTCGAAGGCATCAATGAGGTCTTTGACGGCAGGATTCCCAAAGACGACGTCGTCGGAGTAAATTGCTAGAAAAGCTTCGTCGTCATCGATGAAGGATTTTGCAGAGGCGATTGGAGAGCCGTTTCCGTATGGATAAGATGGATCTTGGGTGATGACGGTGACTTTTGGAAGATTAAAGATGGCTTTGACTGGTTCAAAACGATCTTGTTTGCCTTGAGATGCCAACTGTTTTTCGATGTGCGGGACTTGATTTGTGAAATAATCTTCGTAAATGGGTTTTCCTTCTGGGGTGGCTACGAGGATGATTTCTTCGATTCCGGATTTTGCGCATTCTTCAACGACGAGTTGAATGACTGGGCGATTCCCGATTGGAAGCATGCCTTTCGGAACGGTTTTTGTGATTGGTAAATAGCGGCTAGCAAAACCAGCATCGGTGATGATAGCTTTTTTTGGTTTTCTGTAATTCATAAGTTCTCCTTGAGACCTCATTATAGCATATTATTTTTTCTTTGTTGCTTTCTTGGCTGATTTTTTGCGAGCCTTGGCGGCTTCGATTCTTGCAGCATGATCTTCTAGTTTTTGCTGACGGTTGTCGAAACCGTAAATCATACTAGACATGCCTGTAATAAGGAGATAGGCGCCGAAGAAGCGAATGAAAAAGCTAATACCGAGTGTGCCGGAGTTGAGGATGGCAAACCCCATGATCGTACCACAGATGCCGGTGATTATCCATATGAAGCGATCGGTTGGATCAACGGTTGTGCGGAAGCCGATGATGATTTGGGCGATGCTGCGGACGATGACATAGGAGGAGAGTACGATTAAATCGAAGGTGATTTCGGTGTTTGAAGTGAGGAGAAGAAGGAGCGCGGCGACCGTGTCAAGAACGGCAACAAGCACCGAGACGAGCCAGCCGGTTTGATTTCTTGCGCGATGAAGTGCATTGATGAACTCGATTACACTCAAGAGGAGTAAGAAGAGGCCAGCGTAAGTGATGATGGTTGGGAAGTTGCTGTCGGAGTGGAAAAGAGTTATCCACCCGAAGAGGATTGCGACAACGCCGCGAATCATGAATGTTAGCCAGTGGCTATCGATATATTTTCTGTTTATATGTGCCATAAAAATCCTTGTTTATTCTTATGCTTATTTTAGAATTTTTTTGAGGATTTGTAAAGAAAAAATCGCCTTTTTCAGGCGATCAATACTCTACTTCTTCATTGTATCACACTTATGCTAAAAAGTCAAGTTTTTCCCTGTTAGACGTGGCGGATTTTCTTTCTAGCGGTTTCGACGGTTTTATTTAATAGATATTTGGGTTTGTTTAGAATTAAATCTTGAGCTGGAAGATAACGAAATTCTTCGCAACCAAAACTGCGTTTGAATTCCGATACGCCGTAAAAGCGGTGGGATTTTTCTTCGAGACCAACAATTCCCCAGAGATTATAGCGTTTGATTCCGCGATTTCTGGCTTCTTTCATGGCTTCCATATGAAGAAGTGGGGCGGCGGAATATTTTGTGCCTAGATCGGTGGAAACGCCGTAATGGTAGCTTGCTTCGTTGCCATAAAAAATCATGAAATTCATGGCAAGAATTTCGCCATCTTTTTTGGCGGTATAGACGATGGCTTCATCGCCTTTCATCATGGCTTCAAATTGTTTTGATAGGAAGGACTTCGAAAACGGAACGTAGCCTTGACGTTTGGCGTGGGTGAGTTCGAGCTCATAAAATTTTTCGGCGATTTTTGGGTCTTTTGAAGTTTCTAAGGTGATTTCGTTTTTTTCCGCTTTGCGGAGTTTGCGGCGAAAACCTTGAGATGCGCCGGCAAGGATTTCTTCTTCGTTTTTTTCGAGATTTAAGATACCAGCATATTCGACAGAGAGATACATAGGAGCTTTTTTGAAACCTGCGTTTTTGAAAATTATTTTGGATTTTTCTGAAAGTTCAAGTTGAGGACGAACACGAACGAATACGCACTTTTTTTCTATTCCCTGCTCTTTGATATCTGTGAAGATTTTTTTGACGAGTGTTTTGTTTTTCCAGTCAAGGATTGGTCCACCGGCGATGGCCATATAGCGGCCGCGTTTGGCATCTTCAATAACTCCAGCGTAGGCACCGATGATTTCTCCATCTTCTTCGGCGACGCGACGAACGATTTTATTGCCGCGGTTTGAATGGAATTCGTAAAAATCCCAAGATTGGAGGAAGTTCGATTCTTTATGGCTAGTAATGAACTTATCCCAATCTTTTTTGGAGGTTGCGGTTTTTATTTCTATCATAGATGTCTCCTTTTTTTGCGAATGTTTTCGATGATGAGGTTTGGAAGATATTTTGGCTTATTGAGGATTAAATCGTGAGCCGGAATAAATTCGACAACCTCACCTCCGAAACCTTTTTTGAAGGTTGTGACGCCGGCGTAACGATGATTTGGGGAATTTGGCGGAGCAATACCCCAGAGATTGTAACGTTTGATGCCCTGTTTTTTCAAATCTTTAATGATTTCCCATTGAAGGGCATAAGCGCCTGGAAGTTCGCGATTTAGGTCTGTTGAGGCTGCTTCGAAATATTCGGCCTCGATACCATGAGAAAAGACCAGACCGTAGGCGATCGGGAGGCCTTCTTTATATTTTTTATCTTTAAATTCGGTGTTTTTGCCGGTTTTTGCAACATAAATTTGGATTTCGTCGTTGAATTCCAAAAATCCTTTGCGTTCGGCAAGAAGGGTTTTCAAATCTGGCGGGAAGAAATTTTGGCGTTTGGCGGTTTCGGCTTGAACTTTATGAAATTCTTTGAAGATTTTTTCTGAATTGTCTTTTTTGACGACTATGCCAAGTTTTTTGGCACGTTTGACTTCGTAGCGAGTTTGACGACGCATGTCTGCAAGAAGTTCGTCTTCGGATTTTGTTAGATCAAGAATGACTGTGTGCTCAGCGGCAAGGTGCATTGGGGCGATTTTAAATCCGGCATCTTTGAGGATTTTGCGGTTTTCCTCGGTGTTTTTTAACTGAGGACGAATGCGAGCAAAGACGCATTTTTTATATTTGCCGTATTCTTTGATGTCTTTTATGCAGGCGTCGATTTGCTTTTGGTCGTGCCAGTCGATCAGAGGGCCGCCAGCGATTTCGATATAGCGACCACGTTTGGCGTTTTTGATTATCATGGAATTTAGACCAGTTCCCTCAACTACGCTCATTGTGAAGTCGTTACCAATGATTTCGTTGACTTTTGCCCAGGTTTCTGATTGAAGAAAGTTCCCTTCCTTATGCGTTTTTAGAATTTTTTCCCAATCAGTCATTTTTTTGATACTCCTTTATGATTTTTTCTGCTTGTTTTAATTTTGATTTTTCTATCCATGAAGGGAGATTGATGATTTCTTTCGCTACTTCGGTGGCGATTGGGCAGGATTTCTCGTCAAAGCCGGAGTTTTTGTAATATCTGGCTGGTGAAACCGGAACATCGTACCAGATTTCGTCGAAGTCGTAGCCTTCTTTCTTGAGTTTTTTGAGTAATTCTTCACGATTGTTGACGAGGATAAATCTGCGAATTGGTTCTGGATTTTTTGGCATTTTTTCGAGTTGTTCAAGAGCAAGTTTTGCTTGCCAATGAGCTGGGCGATGGATTAGATCGATTGGCGCGTCTGCGGAACGCTCGATTAGATGAAGTTTTAGAAGCCCACCGGTAAGGACTTTATTGAGGTGAAGGTGAAAGGAAGCGCGTATGAAAATTCCGAAAAACGGGTAAAAACGGGCGCGGAAATTTGAAGAAAAACTAGGGCGTTTCTCCGGCTGTTTAATTTCGGAGTGATTATTGTTTCTTAGAACTAATGCTCCGCCTGTGATTGTGTCGAGAGTTTTACCTTTTCCGAACGATAAGGCTGTTGCATCTCCAACTGACCCAACGAGTCGTCCGTCTGGGTAATGTCGGCCTGCGCAATGGGCTAAATCTTCGATAATGATTAGACTATTTTCTTTGGCGATTTTTTCGAACTTTTTTATGTCGACGGTGTTACCGAGGGTGTTTTGAATAATAATTGCTTTGATGTTTTTGTGGGTTTTTAGCAGTTTTTCGAGCGTCTCTGGCGTGTAATTTAGGGTTTCTTTTTCGATATCGGCGAAAACTGGAATATAGCCGGCCTTTTTGACGGCAATAAGAACGGCTTGACAGGTAAAACCATTAATGACAATTTCGCTATTTTTCGGAACTAGGGATTTTATACCAATGCAAAGAGCAGAGCGTCCGTTGGCGGTTAAAATTACGTCTTCTGGCTTTGCGTTGTAGGCGTCAGCTAAATATGTTTTTAGGGATTCGGAGTCTTTCTTTCGCCCGATTGAGAAAAGATGATGGCAAACTTTGCCTTTGTAATTTGAGGCCTCACCCAAAAAAATCATTAGTTTTGCTCCTTTAGAATTTTTTCAAGATCTTTTGCTAACCCTTTTGGATCGCAAATGTATGGCGCGTGAGTCCAGTATTTATGAAATTTTAGAGTGGAATTTTCGAGTTTTTCGTGGAGTTTTTTGGCTTGGCGCGGAGGAGTGATTTTGTCGGCTTCTCCCCATAAAATGGAAGTTTTGGTTTTTATATTCGACAAATCAAGAGATTTATCTGATTCGAGCATGTTTGTGAGAGTTTTTTTCATATTCTCCGGAGCGCGGTCGTAGTCGCTGGCGCCGATAAGTTTATGAAAGACTTTTCTCGCGAGAGGGATTTTCTTTAGAGGTTTTCCAAGTTTGGCGATGATTTTTTTAATTTCGCGTTTTGTGGATTTTTCGTAAATTCCAGCTGCATCAAGAAGGATAAGATGAGAAAGTTTTTCTGGTTTCTTCGAAAGAAGATTCAAAAGAATTCTTCCCCCGTTTGAATGGCCAAGAGCGATGGCGCCGTCAGGAATTTGTTCGTCTGCCCATTCGACGTAGTCGTCAATTGCAAAAACTTTTTTTGATTCTTCTGTTAAACCTGGAACGTGAAGCATTTTGGTTTTAAAACCATCGTTTTTGAGGATTTCTAATGTTTTTTCCCATGGTTCTACTGTATATGTCCAACCATGAATGACATAAAGGGTTTTCATTAATTGAGGCCTTTCTTTGCGCGACGGCGTCTTGCAGCTGGATCACGTCGTGGAAGATATTTTGCATCTTCAGGATTTTCAAGAAGTTGCTCTATAATCCATTCAAGATATTGGCTACCTTTAAAAATTAGTGTTTCGCGGCCATGATTGCGTTTTTCGATGTATTCGAGTGCTTTTTTAGGGTCAAGGGTGGTTTTTGGAGAGAGACCGAGTTCTTTAAGTCGTGGCGCGGTGTATTTTTTGGTTCTTGAGCCAACTAAGATGATTTCCTCTGCATCTACTTCAGCAATTAGGTCAGCAAGTTTAGTGTGTTCCTCCGCTTCGGATGCTCCGGTTTCAACAATATCCCCGATAATCAACCATTTGTGAGGAGCATGGAGGGATTGTGTCATTTTGAGAATGGATTTCATTGAGGAGAGATGAGCATTATAGCTACTGTCGATAATCTCGAGGCCGTTTTTGCCTTTGAAAAACGAGCATCGTCCCGGAGGCATTGGCATTTTTGAAAAATCAGTTTTTAAATTAATTTTCAAATATTTACATAGACTACGTAGCATTAATAATTGAATAGCAATATCTCTTGGTTGAGGTTGGGCAAAGTGGAAGGTCGTTGCTCCAGCGGAAAAATCTGTTGAATCTGAATAAACGATATATTTTTTTATTTCTGACTTCTTAATTTTTTCAACTTTAGCTTTAATTCCTTTTGTAAATTCTTCCATTAGCGGCTCATCTGCGTCAATGTAAACCATTTTTGTTGTATTTTTGGCGACTGTAGCGAATTCAGCTGCAATTGCTCGGTCGACTGACTCGAATTTGCCTTCGTTTACTTCTTGATCAAAACGGAAGGCGTGAGAACGACCAATCGAAACCCAAAGCGTAACTTCTGGTTTTAGCCATTTCGCAAGAGGAGAGGCACCATTCGGACGATCTCCGTCGATTTCGACGACGTAGAATTTTTCTTTGCGCGCATAAAAAAGACTACGAAACGGGGCGGACAAAACCAGATAAATCCATTTAATGCGATGATTTTTTATTCCTTTTAAGCCAAGAACATCGAAAGGAACGCCGAATGGGGAGTTTGCATCATGAGAGTAGTGGGCTTTTTCTCCGAGCTCAAGTTCGATCATGTGAAGAAGAGTGGTTTTCCCGACTGATCCGGTAATGGCGATTATTCTTGGATTCCAACGTTTTAGAGATTTGTCAGCGAAAAAACGAAAATAACGAGCCATAAGAAAATAGATTTTTGGTTCTATTTTAGAGAAAAATTTCATATGAGTTATTATACCATAGTGCGGTCTATAAGTTAAATTTAGTCTGTGTGTTATAATATGGTTATGAAAATCGCTATTGTTTCTGCCGTCTATTATCCAATGATAAACGGCGTAGCAACGTTTGCGCATAATCTTGCTACCGGACTTGCCAAAAAAGGCAACGAAGTCGTTGTTCTTTGTCCGAGTTTTACTGGCAAAAAACATGTTGAAAAAGATGGAAATTTGACAGTTTATTATCTGAAATCCATTCGATTACCTCTTTATCCTGATCAAATTAATAAAGTTCCAGACAAAAAGAAGGTGCTTGGAAAAGAAATGCCGAGGATGTTTTATAAACGTGGACTCTGGGTTTCCCCGGCTCCTTATCGTGAGGTTAAAAAAATTCTGAAGAAATTTAATCCTGATGTTATCCATTCGCAGACAAGCGACCCGATTGGACTTGCAGCCTCTCTTTATGCGCGAGATAAAAACGTACCCTTTGTGACGACTGGACATACATATCCCGATACGATTACTGGGCAACTTAAGGCACTAAAATGGATAAAAAAGCCACTTGATGTGGTTCTTACGAATTATTTGGTTGATTATCAGCGACATTCTGATTTTGCAACAATGCCGACTGAAATGGCGATTGAAGATTTGATAAAAAAACGAAGGCGAGAATTCAAGGTCCCGTTCGAGGCTCTTTCTAATGGTGTGGATTTGTCTGCGTTTAAACCTGGAAAAGCAAAACTAGAAATTTATAATAAATATAAAATACCTACTGATCGTCCGATCGCGCTTTATGTCGGGCGGGTTGATCCTGAAAAAACAATTTCGAGAGTTGTCGAAGCTTTTGCACGAGTTTTGGAGAAAATTCCTGAAGTAATGCTTCTCATTGTTGGAGATGGAATCGACAAGTCATATCTCGAGGATTTGGTTAAAAGTATGGCGCTTCAAGATTCTGTGAAGTTTCTTGGAAAGGTTTTGCCGCCGGAACTTTATGAAATTTATAAAGTTGGTGATTTGTTTGTGACGGCCAGTGAGATTGAAACGCAAGGGATTGTTTTGATTGAGGCAGCCGCGACTGGACTTCCGATTGTAGCGGTCGATAAGGGGGCAGTACGAGATATTTGTCATAATAAAGAGAACGGAAAACTTTGCAAGCCTGACGGCGATATTGGCGGGCTTGCTAAGGGGATGATTGAAATTTTATCTAATGAGGATTTGAGGCGAGAGTATAGTAAAAGGAGTTTGGAACTTGCCAAAAAACACGACTTGAATCATACATTGGCTCGGTTTGAGGAAATTTATTTTCAGGCGATGGAAAAGAAAGTTGAATAATAAAAATACCCCCTTGGGGGTTATTTTTTTAGATTTTTGAGGGCTTTTTTGATTGCGGGGCGGTCGAAGCCGACGATTCTTTTGCCGTTTATTTCGGTGACAGGAACGGAGGTAATGCCTTCTACTCCGACAGCGCTTAACTCTTCAAAATCGACACCTTGGTCTTCGAGCCAGCTCATTAAGGCGTGGCAGTATGGACAGGCGTCTGTTGTGTAAACTTTTATCATGACTTGATTATAACATGAAAAACGGAGCAATTTTGCTCCGTTGTATGTGAAGCGGTTAAACCGCGTTATTTGTTATTGGGGAGCCTATTGGCTCCCTTGGGTGCGTAGGAGATTATGGGTATTAGCTTCTGCCGGAGCCGCCGCAGTTAGGGCACTTGATTGCGGGCCCCAGGAACTGAGAGACCCATCCTGTACCGTTGCATTTGGGGCAGGTGCGGGAAGATTCCCAAGGTCTGCACTGATGCTGATCGTATGATCTTTCATCGGTAAAAATTTTCCCACAGTAGTTGCATTTCCAAGTCAAGCATATCACCTCCTATGAAATGGAATTTTGATAACGTTTTTTTGATGGAACGCTATCTTTTTTATTATATCATACTATTAATAATAAGTCAATACTGGCGTGGCCGTTTTTTGGTTTTTTAGCGTAAGACAGTAAGACTATTGGTGTAGAGTAGCTAACTGTCTAATAAGATGTTTTGTTGATATAAAAAATACTAGATAGTTATTTTCTGATGGCAAAAAAAGGAGCGTTACGCTCCCTTTTGGTCAGTTGGGTACCAATAATTCAATTCCTCCCGCTGCTTCATCTACGTGGCGAACACGCTTGAGTTTTATGCCGCCTTTTTCACCAGCTATAACTACAACGGTTCCGTCGGTTGCAACTTGAATAATTTGAGTTGCGTATTCTTTACCATTCGCGTCGGTTTCAATGACGCAATAAGTACCGCCAATGCCAGCATTGGCCAGTGCTAAATCGCTGCTTAGTTTTTTGATTATTTTGTCTTTTGCAGCAATTTCTGCCTCGAGAACTTCGATTTGACCTCTGTTTTGACCTTCTGTTTTCATAAAGTACACCCCTTTTGTAAATTTGTATCATGATTATATCATAAACACACTTAAAAGTAAAGCATTTTGTTAAATTTATAATGTTGTTGTAATGAAAGCGTTTTCTATTGAATAGTGATAGTAGGCTTATTTTTACCGAAATGCGGACACGAGAAATGTTTATTTATTATTGATATATTGGGTATATGTGGTATTAGGTTGTTCAAATAAATAACCTTTGTTTAGTTTAGAGCGTTTCGATAAAGGATTTGATATCTTTTAGAGTTTTTGATTCGTCTTTCTTTGGACAAAGCTCTGGATTCTCGAGGAAATCAAGAGAAATCATGTGTTTGTAAATGGTTGGGATGAGATTCTTAAGAAGATCTTCGTCCGCCTGATTAAAATCATAAATTTTGTCATACACTTCACCATCGCGATCCGGGGTGACAAAGTAGATGTGGGCGCGTTCGATTTTGTATTTTTTGTAAGTCGGGGAGAGATTGAGAAGTAATTTGTAGAAGTTGAGCTGAAGCATGTATTTGAAAAGAGTGCTGGAAGAACTTCCCCATTTTTCTTTTTTGTAGTTACCTGTCTTGAAATCGACGATTTCAATGGTTTTTTCTTCTTCATTTATTCTGATGTGGTCGATTTTACCAACGATTGGAACACCTTCGAAAGAGAGCTTTTCTGGGGATAAATCGACTTCTGCCCGCGTAAAGGGAGCGCGTAAGTTTTCTCCGAAAGTTTTTAATGAGATTGCGAGGTCTTCCGGGCCTTTTTCGAGGATTTCCTTCAGAATTTCGGGTTCAATATCTTCTTTTAGGGCTTCCGTACGGAAAAATTCAATGGCGGTTTCGTCGTCGATTTTTTCTTTGGTGATTTTTTCGTAGACTTTGTGAATGAGATTTCCGAAAGCAAGTTGTCTGGTTTCTGGGTCTTGAGGAGCTTTCAAAACGGACCGTCTGAAAAATTCTTCCGGGCCGGCATAAATAATATCGATAAAACTGGTTAAGGATGATGCGGAAAGTCGGAAATTTTCTACGCGGGATTTGTAGATTGATTTGATATCGGGAGACATATTTTTATAGATGTCTAGCCAGGTAATTGAAAGATCGGTCTTTGCTTTGTTTTCTATCGAGTCGTCATAATGTTTTTTGATGATTTTTTCTTCGTCTTTTGGAATGAATGGTGAGAATAAGATGTTGTCTTTTTCGTATTCATTTAAATATTCAAGTCTGGCTGGTGATTTACCGTCAAAATCTTTCAAGGAATTTGAAATGTAGAGATTGGAACGGGCACGGGTTGCAGCTACGAAGAGTAAACGAAGTCTTTCTCCGTCGGTTACACCAGTATGGCGAATGAATTCGAGGTTTTTTGGAAGAGAAAGCATGTTGTTGTTCCCCTTTCCTTTTCCCCAGGAGATGTGGTCGGCAGCGATTAGGAAGACGTTTTCAAATTCGAGCCCTTTGGATTTGTGGGCAGAAAGGATTTGGATTGAGTCGGAAGCGTCTTGATATGGGCTGGTGTTCATAAGTGGCATATTTGCCGATTCGTAGTCATCAACGAGTTCGATGAGATTTTTCAGCTTTGGAGTGTCGTTTTTGAGGTGGTTTTTGATTGCAGAACGGAGGACGGAAAGATTTTCGTAGAGCTCGAAAGTTTCAAAGCTGGTTTCGTTTTTTGAATAAAAATCCAGGAATGGGGATTTGAAACCGTTTAATTCGGAAGTTCCAAGGAGGTAATTGAGGAAAGTTTCGATTGGAGCGTCGAAGGATTTAATAACTAGGGCAGCGAAAAAGTTGGCGATGGCTTTTAGTTTTTCGTCCTCGGATTTTTCGAGATTAGTCAAAATGGATTTTTTATCATAACGCGCTTCGGAAATAACTTGAACAACTGAAAGTGGAGATAAGTTCCAAAATGGGAATGAGAGAATTTCTGGAAGAAGATTGGACGCTTGGCGCCCTTCGGAGATTTCAGAGATAAATCTGGCAAGGGTGAGGAGTTCGTGGATTTTTTGGTTTTCGAGGACATTTTCGCGGCGTTCGTAGGAAAAGTTGATTTCTTTTTTTGCTTTTAAATATGGTAGAAGGGGTGTGATGTATTTGTGTTTTGGAGCAATGATGGCGATGTCTTTTTGATGGACTCTGGATTTGATAAGGTCGGAGATTTTTTCGGCGAGCCAGTAATATTCGGCGTCGCTCGACAAAAATTCGTTGCGTTCGATTTTCCCAGGTTTATCAAAGAAAGCAGTGAGGGTTTTTTCGATTCCTGGTTCGGTTTTTGCGAAGCTGTCGTCGACTTGATTGATGATTTGCTTTGAAAAGTCCAGAATATCTTGGGTGCTACGGTAATTTGTGACGAGGTTGATAACTTTGGCACTGTAGTGTTTTTTGAATGTTGAGAGGATCGAAGCAGATGCGCCTTGAAATTCGTAAATTGCTTGATCGTCGTCGCCAACCGCCATGACGCAGGGTTTTTCGTAATCTGTGAGGAGTTTGATAATTTCAAATTGGGATGGATTTGTGTCTTGAAATTCATCAAGAAGAATGAATTGGTATTGCTCGGAAATGGTGAGCCTGAAACCGGTGTCGGTTTTCAGAGCTTTGATTGCTTCTTCGATCATGTCATTGAAGTCGAAGAGTCCATTTTCTTCAAGATGCTTTTCGTAAGCCTCCATGACTTTTGCGACGGAAGCGAGTTTTTTGTTGGCGATGCGATCTTTGAGGCGATAGGTGTTCTTTTCGGTTTTTTCAAAATAATTATCTTTCCAATTTGAAAGCGGTGTAATTTTTCCTGTCGTTTCAGATTCGGAGATTGCGTTTGCGAGATCGTTTGCAATCGAAGTAATGTTTCTTTCGACATTTTTAAGGAGTTTAGGAAGAGATTGGAAATTTTTGAGGATTGCAAAAATTGGATAGTAGACGTTTTCGAGATTTTCTTTGACTTTTCGAGGAATAAGCTTTTCGAGGAAGGGCGAAATTTGGTCGCTCAATACTTCACTGTCGGCGAGATTTTTTTCGGCAATTATTTTTAAATCTTCGGGTGTGAGGCGGGCGGATTTTGCGGAGGCGATGATATCTTTAATATCTTTTATCTGGTCACCACGAATAATATCTGTAGCTGGAAGGGATTTTTGAATATTTTTGATGATTTTGAAGGCAGTAACTTCATCAATTGGTGATTCGAGATTGCGATTGAAGGTTTCAGAATAATTTTTATATTTGAAGAGAATGTCGGAGCCAAAGGCGTGATAAGTGTGAATGTTGACTTTGCTGGCGGGGATTGCGCCGATAATCGAGGCAAGGCGTTCGCGCATGTTTTGAGCACCAGGTTCCGTAAAGGTGATACAAAGAATGTTTTCTGGCAATGTGTCTGTGGTCTGGAGAATGTGGGCAACTTTTGAAGAAAGGAGTTGGGTTTTCCCTGTTCCTGGTCCAGCTAGGACGAGGAGCGGCCCGTCGAGATATTCAACTGCTTGTTTTTGCTCTTGATTTAGTTCCTTTGCCATAAAAATATTATAGCAAAGGTTTGGTTAGAGATTTAGAATATTCGCATTGACTAGGCTGATGGTTTTGTTGAGGATTGGGAGGTTTTTGGGGATGATTAGCTTGGAGTCATTTAATGAGTGAATAGCCGAAAGTCCTTCGGTGGTTTCGGAGAAATCATACGCGCTTCCATGTTTGGCGAGTTTTTGACCAAGACGGTAATTTCTGGAGTTCGTTGACGAAGCGGTGAGCGCAAGATCTTTGAAGCCACAGGCGAGCTCGGCGGTGTTTGGGTTGCAATTGTTGGTTTTCAAAATTTTCTTGAATTCTTTGATTGATTCTGTTAGAAATTCTCTAAAATCTGGCGTGGCTGGCTTGATGTTGTGGGCTCCAGAATAGATGGAATAAATGTTTTTTAAGCTGCCGCAGAGTAAAACTCCCCTAATATCTCTAGAAATTTCGAATTTTAGCCAAGTTGTTTCGAAAAGATCTTTCGTGAGGTGAGAGGTGACTGTTAAAGTGGTTGGGTTTTTGGCGAGAATATCTTTCGAGAACGACGGTCCGGAGAGGACGGAAAAATTTTCTAGATTTTTGAAAATTTCATCGGTGAGAAAACCTTTTGAAGCGCAGATGAAAGGAAGTTTTTTGGTTGATTCTGGAAGATTTTTGATGGTTTCTTTGGCGGTTTTTGATGGAGCCGAAAAAACAATGACGTCGGAATTTTCAAGCGCGCTCCTAAGTGAAATATTTGGAAATTTATAGGGGTCAAAAAAAGAAATTTCGTGTCCGTTTTCTCTCAGGATTGATTCGAGGGCTGTACCGAAGGCTCCTGCACCAATAATCGTAATTCGCATATGGTTATTTTAACATATTTTAAGCTTATATATTTGATATAATTAAAGAATGCGTTTTAGGACGGAAATTCTAAAAGTTACTATTTTTCAGAAAATGTCGGCGCTAAGAAAGTCGGATTATAGTTTTCGCGGACTTTATGGAATTATTCATGATAATTCTGGAAGAATTTTTTGTGAGGAGTTTAAGAATTTTCAGATCAAGGAGACGACTTATGATGAAATAAAAGTGCTTTGCGAAAAGACTGCTGGATTTTTGGATGATGAAATTTCTGATGAAAAAGGCACCTATGTGGGGTTGATGATGAATAATTCGGTCGAGTGGGTAATAAGTTTTTGGGGACTTTTGATGGCTGGCTATAAGCCGGTGCTTATTAATGACCGTTTGCCAGAAAAACTAAACGAGTTTGTCTGTAAAAAACTTGAAATTAAAACTTTAATAGTGGATGAAAATACAAAAACGGAACTGAAATGTGAGAAGATAGATATTTCTCGTGAAGAAATTGAGAAGCATAAAGTCATCAAAAATCCATCTTGGGAGAATGAAATTGCTTTAACTTCAACTGCAACTTCGATGAATATTAAAATCTGCATTTTTAATGGCAAGGATTTTACGCATCAAGTTATGAATGCGGATCGGATTATTAAAGACAATAGCATGATTAAACAGCATTATGGTCCTAGTTTGAAACTTTTGACGTTTTTGCCGTTTTATCATGTGTTTGGACTAATTGCGACTTATTTTTGGTTTTCCCTTTTTGGGAGGACTTTTGTTTTTCTTAATGATTTTTCGCCAAGAACAATCATGAGTACTATTCAGCGTCATAAAGTGACGCATGTTTTTGCAGTGCCAATGCTTTGGCATACGGTTTATCGTGAAATTATGTGTGAAGTTGATAAAAAAGACGAAAAAACTCGTAAAAAATTTTCAAAAGGATTGGAAGCTAGTTTAAAGCTTCAATCGATTTGTCCGCGGTTTGGGAAATGGTTTGCTTCAAAGATTTTTCGAGAGGTTCAGGAGAAATCTTTTGGGAATTCGATCAAATTTATGATTTCTGGTGGAGGCTATATAACGAGCGAATCACTTCGAACAATTAACGGAATTGGCTACCCGCTTTTCAACGGCTATGGAATGACGGAGATTGGGATTTCGTCGGTTGAGCTTCGTAAAAAAGCAAAATATCGTATTTTGGGCTCGATTGGTAGGCCGTTTGAAAGCTTGGAATATAAAATATCCGACGGAACACTGCGTGTACGTGGAAAGTCGATTTGTTCGAGAATCATCACTCAAGACGAGGTGGTTGATATAGACCACGAAAAATGGTTCGATACAAAAGATTTGGCAAAGAAAAAAGACGGCGTATATTATATTTGCGGCCGAAAAGATGATTTGTTTGTGTCGGGAGGAGGAGAAAAAATTAGTCCGGACTTTGTTGAATCTTCTATTTCGATTCCTGACGCTAGAAACTTTTCTTTTCTTGGATTGGAAGGTAAAGGGACTTTGATCGTTGAAATTGATGAAAAAATGAATGCTTTGAAATATAAAAAAGTTTCTAACGAGATTGAAAAAGCCGGAAAGAGCAAATTTATTGAAAGGGTTTTTGTTACTGTTGACGAGATTGCGAATAAAAATGCAATTAAAGTAAGTCGTTCTGTCCTTCTGAAAAATATTAGGGATGGAAAAATAAAACTTGTTCCCTTTTCCGATTTTAATTGTGAAAAAAATGATGGGAAAAAATGCGATACGAACAATGATATAAAAGAAGTTGTGCGACAAAGGATGGCGGAAATTTTGAATATAGAATCTAATAAAATTTCTGATGATGCGCACTTTATTTTTGACTTGAATGGTGAGAGTTTGGACTATTTAACTTTGCTTCTTGAACTTGAAAAAGAATTTGATATTAAATTTGAATTTGAGGAAAAAAGTTGTTCGACGGTTAATGAATTTTATGAATTTATTGGTAGTCAGTTAAGAAATTTTTAAGTTTATGATATAATTTAAAAAAAGTGGAGGAAAAATGAAGAAAAAGAAATTTGTCAATCTCGATAAAAAGTGGAAAGAGATTCTTTATGCTGCGTCTGGTTTTGGACCAAATCTTCTGATGGTTCTTATGGGTGCGTATTTCACGGATGCGATGAATCCAGTTGCGCTTCCAGAAGGGTCACTCCAGGCGATTACGGGAACTTGCCTAATTACACCTGCGTTGTTTTCTGTATTATGGTTTATTGGTAAGGTTTTTGATGGAATTATTGATGTTCCGTTTGCTTCGATTACCGATAATTTAAAAACAAAATGGGGACGTCGTAGGATTCCGATTGCGATTTGTTTCGTTCCGATGGTGGTTTCGTATATTCTTTGCTGGATCCCAATTTCTGATAATCCTATAGCGAACACTATTTGGATTTTCGTTTGGTCTTTGATTTTCTTCGCGACTTATACGATGAACCTTATTGCGTTTTATGGAAGTCTTTCATCCGTCTGTTCTGATGAGGCACAAAGGACGCGCGTTTCGAGCTTTAAGGCGTTTTTTGATACGATTTCCTATTGTTTGGTTTACGCATTGGTTCCTTTGATGCTCGACGGAATGGGGATCCATATTGATAAATTGGCTTTCATGATGGTCCCAATGATGATTACGATGATTATTCCTATTGTTATGATTAAAGAAGGTGACAAATGGGAAAAGAAGGCTATTGCTGCCGGCTTTGATATTACTCCGCTTGCTGAGGAAGAAAAAGTTGGTCTTTTCCAGAGTATAAAAATGACTTTTACAAATAAACTATTCATGCATTGGTGCCTTGTTAATTGCTGCTCGTTCTTTGGTCTTCAGATGTTCCTTGTTGCAATGAATGCAATGATTACTGGCGGAATGGGACTTAATGGAACACAGATGGCAATTTTGAATACCTGTGCTTTTGCGCCGGTTCCACTAACTCTTTATTTGTTCAATAGAGTTAAAGCGAAACGTGGTGTTCGTTTTGCGTATCAAAGTGCTTTGTTGGCATTTGCTGTGGCTATTATGCTAACTTTCTTTGTCGGAAATTCGTTTATTGCGGGCGATAATACGACGCTTAAAATGATTTTTGGTGTTATTGGAAGTTTGCTTGGCTCTTGGGGGATCGGAGCGTTCTTTATGATGGGTTATTTAGTTCCTGCGCAAATTTCTTCCGTTGAAGAGAAATTGACAAAAAAGAATCATTCAGCAATGTATTTTGCGGCGCAGGCTGTTACTACGACCGTTGTTGGTGCTGTTGCGAGTAGCTTAGTATATGAAAACATTAAAAATTTATTTATTTCTAAGGCTGAAGGTGGTGTTGTTTATGCTAGTTCGTTGAAAGAGGCCGCGGAAATTTTTAATACTAGTTCTGCGACAGTATTTAATTTTGGGACTTTAATTGTACCGATTATTGTTTGTGTCTTCTGCGTGCTGGGCTTTTTCGTGGCGTTTAAAATGCCAAAGAATTATACTCCGAAAGAGGTGGCAAAACGTCTTGGGCTCGTGAAAGAATATAAGGAAAATAAGGATTTATTTATTGAGGAGGTTTCGATTGGAAACGATGAAAAATCAATGATCGTCAATCTTGGTCTTTGGGTTTTGACTGGAAGTATATTTGGAATTGTGTGGCGTTATGAAACCTTAAAGGCAGTTGAAAGTTTTGGAAAGAAGATTTCGATTGTACATTTTATAGTTTCAATTTTCGTTACCCCATATTCCGCAGCAGTTATTTATCAAGCTTCGAAAGCTATTCAGGCAGAATTAAAAAAGAACAAAATTAATTCTAGAGACCTGACTATTTTAGTGACAATTCTCGCTTTTCTGGGGCTCGATGTCGTTTCGATGACAATTTTGCAGGTTAAATTGAACAAAATTGCAAGGAAAAACGCCGACTAAAATGAATTTTCTTGTTCTTTGGTTTACTAAGATAACTGGTTTGTTGCTGCAGTATTTTTATTACCACAAGAAAGTTTATTATAGAAATAAAAGCAATCAGTCTCGTCATATTTCTGGCGGGGCTTTGATTGTTTCTAATCATTTTTCAATTTATGATTATCCACTCGTAATGTTTACATTCTTGAGTCGAAATATTTATGTTTTGATTGCTGAAGTAACAATGAATAAGAACTTTTTTATGAAAAGATTTACCAAACATCTCGGTGGAATTTGTGTAGATCGGAATTCGTTTGATTTTTCTTTTATGAGCCGTATTGGTGAAAAATTAAAGAAGAATAAAATTGTTTTGATTTATCCAGAAGCAAGAATGAAAACAAAGGAAGAGATTGAAAAAAATGAGCTAATTCCTTTTAAGCCGAGCTTTGTCTACATTGCACTTGAAAATAATGTACCGATTATACCTGTTTGTACAAATGGAAAATATGGTGTGAAAAATTTCTTTTTAAGAAAAAGGGCGCGTATTATGATTGGTGAGAGAATAAGTTTAAATGAAATGTATGATGAAAAAAAGAGCGAAAAAGAGAATGTTGAATTTTTGTGTGAATATGTGAAGAAGTATATTGCAAAGATGAAGAAAGAACTAGATAAGATAGATGCGGAGTCTGAAAAATGAAACTTTTTGGCGGCGTTTTTGACAAGAATTTGTGGCTTTATGATCTGATTAAATGGACTGGATGGTTGCCTGTTGTGTTTGACTTGAGAATGAAAAGGATTTATGTAAAAAATGGGAAAATAATTCGTCACCCAAAGGGTTTTTCTGAGGGAAATTTTATTATTATTGCAAACCATAAATCGTATCGCGACCCCGTTATTATTATGAATGCTTTTTTCGAAAGACGCGTTACTTTTGTTGCAACTAAAGAATTGTTCGAAAATAGGTTTTGGAATTTTTCTTTTAAACATTTTGGCTGTGTTGAAATTGATAAAAATAATATTTCCCTCGCTACTGCTAAAGGCGTAAGAGAAAAAATAGATAGAGGGCATCTTGTTGCGTTGTTCCCAGAGGGTAAAGTTAATCGCTCTGGGAAAACTGACGAGTTTAAGGCTGGTTGTGTCTTATTTGCTAAAATGAACGAATGTCCGATAGTCCCTGTTTATATTGCTAGGCGAAAATATTGGTATCAAAGGCAGAAAGTTTATATTGGTGAAAAAATTCCAGTTGGAAAGATGAATGCGCGGGATATTGATACTATAATTGATAAGATAAAGTCAGTAGAAAAAAAATTAATTGAATTAAGTGGAGGTGAAAATGATTGAATTTCAAAGAACAGACTTTGAGAAATATACAGATAAGAATACTTTTGAAAAAATTGTTGAAATCGAAACCATACCAAAACTTTTACAGTTTGTTAAGGAGAATTATAATAATCGAGATGCTTTTGGCCTTCGTGACGGAAACAAGAAAACCTTTGATGAACTTTTTGCTGATGTTTCGAAGCTTTGTTCCGTGTTAAAAGAAAGAGGGATTAAGCGTGGTGATTATATTTCAATTCTTTCTGGGAATAATTATGAATTTGTTGTATCTTCACTTGCGGTTATGAGTTATGGTGCGGTTGCGGTTCTTTTGCCTGTTCAACTTACAAAAGAAGCGGTCTTTGGTTGCTCTAAGAACTATGGTGTCGAGTTTATTCTTTTTGACGATGATTTTGTTGAAAAGACAGAATTTTTTGAAAATAAATTATCGATTAATAATTGTTTGAAGAGCGATAAGAATAATGATTTTGAAATTGATTATAACGAAATTGAAAAGGATTTTCCTGCTTGTGTAGTTTTGACTGGTGGAACAACTGGAAAGAGTAAGGGTGTATTGTTGACCCATTTCAATGTTATGTCTGGCGTGATAAATGGCTGTTATGGACTTTCTAATCCATTTAGCCAGGTCTATTATTCAATGATGCCGCTTACGCATGTGTTTGGTTTGATTCGCAATATGTTGACAAGCATTTATACGGGGAGTTTGATGTATTTTAATTATGAGAAGCCTGCAATGGTTAAGGATTTGCAAACTTATCAGCCGACAATTATGGTAATCGTTCCGGCGCTTGCAGAGATGTTTTTAAATCTGATGAAGCAATTCGGTGAGGATGTGTTGGGTGGAAAGCTAAAGACGGTCATTGCTGGCGGGGCAAGTGTCCCTCCTTATATTACCCTTGAATATGCGCAGCGTGGTATAAACCTTTGTCCTGGCTATGGTATGACTGAGATGGCTAATATGGTTTCCGGGAATCCGGAACCAACAAAATATCCCGATTCTGTTGGGATACTCTTTCCTGGCATTCAAGGAAAAATAGTTAACGATGAGCTTTGGCTAAAAGGAAACAATTTGACGCCTGGCTATATTAATGAAGACGAGGAAAATGCTAAGAGTTTTGAAGATGGATGGTTTAAGACTGGGGACTTAGCATATTTTGATGAAAATAATTTTCTTTATATCACAGGACGAATAAAGGAACTAATCGTTCTTCCGAATGGTGAAAATATTTCGCCAGCATTCATCGAGTCGAAATTTAATAAGTATGCTATCATCCAGGATTCTTTAGTATTTGAAAAAAATGGAAAATTAGTTGTTGAAGTTTTGTTGAGAAAAAGCGAGGTTGCCAAAAATAGTATCGAAAATTTGAACTCTGCGGTTTCTGAGGTTCTTGAGAAAGTTAATGAGGAATTGGAGAGTTTTGAAAGGGTGTCGGAAATCATTGTTCGTGAAAATGATTTTGAAAGAAGTCCAAGTATGAAAATTTTGAGGCCTAAAAAATGAGCGATGAAGAAATTTTACACAAATTACAAAAAGTTTTTGATACTTTTAATGATAAGCGAATTGAGTTAAAATTGGATAGTAAGCTCGTTTCCGATCTTGGATTAGATTCGGTTGGTATGCTTTACATGATGATTTTAATAGAAAAAGAATTTGACGTAGATCTTGGTAAATGCGATCTCTCGAATTTAAAAACAGTTTCCGATATCGTGGACTGTATAAAGGAGCAAAAATGTTAAAAGTTTATTATGCGGACGCTGGAGATAATGATGGGCATGATTTTGTTTGGGCGATGCTAAAAACCATTTTGGCTCGTGATTATAATATTAACTTTGCGCAGGAAGATGTTTTGTATACAGAGCATAAAAAGCCTTATATTAAGGGCCATCCTATACATTTTAATCTTTCTCATCATGGTCGTCTTTGCGTGGTTGCCGTTTCTGATGTTTGTGTTGGTGTCGATGCAGAGTCGCGAGAAAGACTCGAATATAATTTAGATAACAATGTTTATGAAGCTTGGCTTTCTGAAAAGGATTTAAGAGAATTTTCAAAAACTGACGATAAATTGGGCTTTCTTACTCAAAAGTGGACGGAAAAAGAAGCGGTTTTGAAGATGATTGGTAGTGGAATTCTAAATGTGCAAAGTATGAAAAATGCTTTTAGAAATGCAGATTATGAGGTTTCTAGTTTTTGGATTGGGAATTATTGTTTAAGTGCTGTTAATACTGATGGTGATAAGTTAAAAATCAAAAATCTGATTCATTTTACCAAATAAAACAAAAGAGATTATTTTTGTTGTTACTTTGTTTTTTGATAGTTTTTAATTGCTTCTTTAAGGGCATCGTGGCCAAGTATGCTACAGTGGAATTTTTGTTTTGGTAATCCGCCAAGATAATCTGCGATTTCTGTTGGCCCGATTTTTAAGGCTTCGTCTAGAGTTTTTCCTTTTATAAGCTCAGATAATGCCGATGTGCTCGCTATTGCGCTTGCGCAGCCATAGGTTTTCCACTTAACATCTTTGATCTTGTTGGTTTTTTTGTTGATTTGTAAAAATAATTTCATTTGGTCACCACAAACTGGGTTGCCAACAGTTCCTTCAGCGTCATGCTTATATTCCGTTTCGTCGCCCATAAGGAAATTTTTTGGATTCAAAAAATGTTCTTTGACAATATCGGAATATGCGAATGGGTTATCACATGCGTTTTTTGTCATTTGTGCTCCTTTGGTTTTAGTGTGCTGATTTTTTGAAGATCCCCGATAATTTCTGGAAGATATTTCATGACTTCATTGATATCTTTTTCTGTAGAATCAAGAGTGAGGGAGAAACGAATACTGGAATGGGCAATTTCTGCATTATTTTTTGTTGCCATAATAACGTGTGATGGCTGTCCGTCGCCTGATGCGCAGGCTGAGCCTGTAGATACTTCAATATTTCCTTTTAGGTCAAGATAAAGCTGGATCGATTCGCCTTCGGCTGCTTGAAATGAAACGTTTAGTATATTTGGTAATGAATTCTCTAATGGCGTATTAATGCTGGAATATGGTATTTCTTTTAAAATGCGTTCTGCTAGGCTGTTTCGGAGTTTTGTTACGCGCTCCCTATAAATTTTATAGGTGTGATTTTTTATAACATGGTCGGCCGCAGCTTTAAATCCAGCAATTTGAATTGTTGAATATGTGCCGGCTCGTTTTCCATTTTCTTGATGGCCGCCCATAATTAGAGGTTTAAACGGTGAACCTTTTTGGACATATAACGCTCCAATGCCGATTGGTCCGCCGATCTTGTGAGCGGAAATTGTAGCGTAATCTAGGTTGAGTTTTTTAACATCAATTGGGATTTTTCCGATTGCTTGAGTCAAATCTGAATGGTAAAAAACATTTTCTGGTTTCTCTTTGAAAATTTTTTCGAGCGGCTCAATCGTGCCAAGTTCGTTATTTGCAAACATAATAGAAACTAGTGTTTCATCGTCTGAAAAGTTTTGTAGATGTTTTTCTTTGACAACTCCGTTTTTATCGACAGGAAGAATCGTCAGATGCTTTGCGTATTTTTTTGCTGGCTCAATGATTGATGGATGCTCGATGGCGGATACAATAATATTTTTCCTTTTGAAGGCATGTATGATAGTATTGTTTGATTCTGATCCGCCGGAAGTGAAAATTATCTCCTCTGGTTTTGCGTTGATTAGTGTTGCGATTGATTCCCTAGCCTCTTCAATTAGATTTTTGGCAGAAACGCCGGATGAATGGAGCGCAGATGCGTTGCCAAAATTCATTTCCATGGCTTCAGTCATGGCTTTTTTAACGCATGGGAGAAGTGGGTAGTTTGCGGCACCGTCCAAATAAATCATATAGATAGTATAACAGATAAAAGAAAAAATCTCCCGATGAGCGGGAGATTTTGTTTTCAGAAGTTATATTGTTGCTGATACGGCGATTTCGATAGTATCATCATCGTTTTTGTGTGTATATACGATACAGTTATCGACGCCGACAAAGCCGACACGAATTTCTTTGGAAAAATTGGTCGGAACAATAATATTGTTTCTTGAACTTACCGAGAAATCATCCGTCAAGAAGTCTTTATGCAGCTGATAGTCTTCGGCGAGACCTTTGACGCGTTGACTGTCTGCTAGTTTGACGACGGCAACGATTACTCTGTCATCAATGACTGTTGCGAGTACTGCACAATCTTTTATGTTGGTTACGCGGAGTTCGATTCCTTCGATGGAATAGAATAGACTTCTACGGCAATCAGTACGCTTTACTTTCCCCTTGCCAAGGTTGGCATTTTTATGATTGGGCGTTTTTGTACTGATGTCGTAGAGACTTTTCAGGGTTCCGCAATCATACCAGCGAAATTCGCCGACGGCTAACTTGAGATTTTCGAGTTTTTGCATAAGGGTATCCGTATTGAGCCCGGTCTCGTCGATTTCTGAGCTTGAAATTGCCTCAAGCAATGATTTTGCGGTCCAGACATTGATACCAGTGTTGCAAGCGGACGTGTCGCTGAGCATTAATTTTTTTGCCTCTTTTTCTTTAGGTTTTTCTACGAAACCTTTGACATGATAACAATTGTCGGTTACGGGTTCTTCCGGGTCATATATTGCGTGGCCACAGCCCATTACTGTAACGAGATCACTGATTTTGACGCCGATAATTGTTGGTGTTCCCGAGCTTGCGCTTTCTATTGCGTTTTTGATGGTATTTTCGAAATTTTCATCATAGGCTATGTATTGGTCTGCGGGCGTATTGATAATGATTGCCTTACTGGTGATTTTATGTATGAGTTCGGCAGCCTTTACCATTGCTCCTGCATAGCCGTAATATGAGGGTATCTGATGAATATTGAGTGAGAGCACTCCAAGAGGAATACACTGTTCTTTGGCGAGATGCGTTTGGTTTTTGTTGGTCGTGATGATGACGATTCTTGATGACTTGATGCCGACTTTCAGAAAACGCTTGATTGTTGCCTGAATAAAGGTATCGTTGTCATTGATATGACAAAACTGCTTTGGATATGCGTCATGTGAGAGTGGGAATAGTCTTGTTCCCTGTCCACCTGCGATTATTGCCACCCAGGTGTGATCTGTGATTTTCTGGTCCAATAAAATGACCCCCTTCTGAAAAAATGTAAAATTCGTCCGCACGGAATAAAGGCGGAATTTTGCTATTTTAACACATTTTACATTTTAAATCAATAGGGGGATAGAACTATTTTTCTTCTTGGAATTCTCGAGTTCTTTCTTCCATTTCTTTATATTCCTTTTTCATTTCTTCGCGTTCTTGTTCTATCTCTTCGTCGTTTCCCGCTTGATTGTCTTGTTGTTCTTGAACCTTGTTTGGTTACTCAATCTTTGGTTCTTCTTTGATGTATTTTACTTCTTGCTCGTTTTGTTTGATTAAGACAAGAACGTCATCTTCTATCCTGTATTTAGTGTCGTCCATTTTTATGCTTTCACTTTCGTAATCAACATGCAATATACCATCAATAGCAGTGTAAGTGAAATTAGTTTTATTGTTTGTCATATCATATGTGCCGGTTTGATCTGTGTTAAAATTGTAACATGTAGATCGCCCCTCGGAGTAGCACCATCTTCCGATGATAGGATTTGTGTTTAAGTTGAATAATATAATAATTACTGCTGCTAAAACACATATAGATACAAATGCAATGATAATGATTTTGGTTTTTTTGCTTTTATTTAGCGGTTCAAAAAAATTTTTCATATTCCTTCTTGTCTCTTTAATTTTAGCATAATTTTTTTAATTTTTTTAAAATATCAAAAAATCCCCTCGTGGGGACTTTTTGATAATATCTAAAGTTATTATTTGATAACTTTAGTAATGACGCCGGAACCGACAGTCTTGCCACCTTCGCGGATAGCGAAGCGGTCGTTGTTGTTCATAGCGACTGGAGCAAGAAGTTTGACGTTGAAAGTGACTTGGTCGCCAGGCATGACAATTTCTTTGTCTGCTGGAAGTTCAACTTCACCAGTAACATCGGTTGTACGGAAGTAGAATTGTGGTTTGTAACCCTTCGCAAATGGAGTGTGGCGGCCGCCTTCTTCTTTCTTCAAAATGTAAACTTGTGCTTCAAATTCGGTATGTGGGGTGATTGAGCCTGGTTTTGCGATAACTTGACCACGTTCAATTTGCTCACGATCGATACCGCGGAGAAGAAGTCCAGCGTTATCGCCAGCCATACCTTTATCGAGGGACTTATGGAAAGCTTCGATACCGGTAACGACTGATTTTTGAGTGTCTTTGAGACCAACGATTTCAACTTCGTCGTTCATATTAACGACACCTTGTTCAATACGACCAGTTGCGACCGTACCACGACCTTTGATTGAGAAGACGTCTTCGATTGGCATCAAGAATGGTTTGTCAAGATCGTGTTCTGGAATATCGAAATATTCATCCATAGCTTTGACGAGGTCCATGATAGCTTGTTCGTTTTCTGGATCACCTTCAAGAGCTTTAGCGGCAGAACCTTTGATGATTGGAGCATTGTCGCCATCGAAACCATATTTATTCAAAAGGTCACGAACATCCATCTCGACGAGTTCGACGAGTTCTGGATCAGCGAGGTCCATTTTGTTCAAGAAAACGATGATTTTTGGGACGTTAACCTGGTGAGCATGAAGGACATGTTCGCGAGTTTGTGGAAGTGGACCATCGTTTGCTGCAACGACGAGGATGGCACCATCAACTTGAGCGGCACCGGTGATCATGTTCTTGATATAGTCGGCGTGGCCTGGC
>JAZUHD010000036.1:0-3034 GCA_045641545.1 Candidatus Nanosyncoccus sp. | reverse complement strand
TGGAGCCGAAGCGTACTAATAGACTCATCGCCTTTTTATGTTCCAAGTTATCTCTATATGTCTTGACATTACAGCGATAACTTGGTAGACTTAGCTAACAACCGGTGCTCGATCACCGACGTCATTTAAAATCTACACCTTATGGACATCAATAGCTTCAAAATGACGAATTTTGCAGCAATTTGGTGCCCATAGCGCTGGGGAAATACCTGTTCCCATTCCGAACACAGAAGTCAAGCCCAGTAGCGGCGATTATACTGCTCTGCGGGAAACTAGCAAGGTGCCAAATTATACGATTAAAGCCACCCCGACGGGTGGCTTTTCGTCTATCTGGATAATCTTGACTTTTCATCCCGCTTGTGCTATAATAAACTCATACCTTGAAATATAGACAATTCTTTTCCGATAAAAAATAATATTTTCTTAAATCGTGCTATAATAAAATCATTATAAACATAAGCTTAAAGGCCAATATGGACGATCAAGGATTAGATAATAACCAAGCCCCAGACATACCACTAGATAATGTTGTTGATGAAATAAATCAGCAAGAAGAAGCGGTGGATGTTCTGGATCTAAATAAAACATCAAACGAAATACAAAATGATGACGCCATCACAGACGATCCACTCCAGAGTGATGAACGAGAAAAAGAAGAAACTTACATAGAAGAGCTATCTCAAGATACCGAACAACAAAGCGAGGAAGTTTCGAGAGAAGAAATATCTCAAACGATCGAACCGGAAAAACCAAAAAAGAAAAAGAAGACCGGCACAATAATTTTACTTATAATATTCCTACTCATCTTGGCTGGCGGCATGGTAGTTTATTTTCTACTGTTTAATGATACGAAAAATAATGATCAAGGATCTGTGCCGGTACCAGAAGAAAAGATTCATACCGATCCGGAAAAAAAGAATGAGTTTGCAATTGTTGGCAATGGTTTGAATAATTTTGACTTATCGTTCTTGAGGCTCGAAAACAATAACAAGAACATTATTTATAGTCCACTTTCGATAAAATATGCCCTCTCGATGTTAAAAGATGGAACTACCGGAAATTCAAAACAACAGATTGAAGATGTTTTAGGGACTTATTATTTGAAGCAATACAAAAACAGTGCAAATTTATCACTAGCTAATGCAATATTTGTGAACACTAAATATAAAGACAGTATTAAAGAAGCCTATTCGAATTCACTAAACGCAAATTATGATGCAGCACTAATCTTTGATGAATTTGATAGTCCAGCAAATATCAATAGCTGGGTTAGCCAAAAAACCTTCAATCAGGTTAATGACATTCTTGATAGCGTCGACAAAGAGAATGGATATTTCTATCTAGTAAATGCTCTTGCTGTTGATATGGAATGGATTAATAAAATTCAGGTGACAAACGAAGAAATAAAGAATGGTGCAAAAGAATACAATATTAGTTTTGCTCACGAAGTATTTAATAATTCCGTGATACGGTATGAAACCAGGAACCCACTGAGGTTTGCCGAATCTGAATCTAAGAACGTTGACGCCGTCCAGATTGCAGCAACCGCCAACAGATATGACATAATTAAAGAGCTTGGTGAAGACGGAATTAGGAATAAAGTTCAAGAAGAATATGATATTTGGGCAGAAGCAAGAAGGAATGAACTGAATAAAACCGGCTCAATTTGCGATAACGAAGAACAAATAGAGGAAGCCGCACCAGATATAGACGAATACGTAAGTTCCCTAAGTGATCACTATGGTCATGTGAGCAGTTCTACGGATTTTTATTTTGCCGATAATAAAGACATAAAAGTCTTTGCGAAAGATTTAAAAACATATGACGGATCCACGTTGCAATATGTTGGTATTATGCCAAAGAATGAGTCTCTTGAGAACTATTTAAGCAAGGCAGATGCAAATCAAATTTCAAAAGAAATTGGCAGTATAAAGGAAATCAAATTAGAAAGTTTCAAAGAAGGAACCATAACAAAGTTAAAAGCGAGTATTCCGTTATTTAGCTTTGACTATACTTTAGACTTTATTAAGGATCTTCAATCAATTGGTATTACGGATGTTTTTGATAGAGATAAGGCCGATTTGAGCGGCATCTCAGATGACGCAATACTTGTGACGCAAGCTATCCATAGTGCTAATATTGATTTCTCAAACGACGGAATCAAAGCAGGCGCGGCTACGGTTATTGGCGGAGGAAGAGGCGCCGGCACCGGCTGTAGCTTTAAATACGATTTTGAACCACCGGTTGAAGAAATCGATTTGACTTTTGATAACCCATACCTATTCTTGATCCGTGATAAGGATTCTGGAGAAGTTTGGTTTATTGGCTCAGTTTATGAGCCGAATTCGGCACCAGCATACAATAATTAAAACAAAAACCACCCTAATGGGTGGTTTTTATATGTCTAGGCTCATTGATAAATATAAGCATAAATACTAAATAAGCTCATACCTTAGATAAAAACAATTCAGTAAAAAGCGTTTATCTGTTTTTCGCCGCTTTTACACATAAATAAAATCTTAAAATATTATTTTTATGCTAAAATAAAAAAGAATACAGGAGATAAATAATGGATCCAGAATCGTCATCAAAATATCAATCCATAGGAGATAGTCCTTGGGATGAATTAACTGAACCTAAAGGTGGTCAAGAATCACTCGAGCCAACATCTGAAGTTCAAGATACCAAGTCGTCGGAAGACACCACCGTAAGAGGCGAAGAGATACTAATCGATATAGACACCAGACAATTCCGAAGTGATATGGCAGATTTTTTGGCTTCACTATATCTCGATATGAAATCAGAAAAAACAGTCGATACCACCGAAATCGATCGTGACATTGCGAAAAAAGAAGAAAACGACGAAAAAGTCGGGAAAGAAAAAATTAAAAGAGCCATCGCGAGAGAAGAAGGAAAAATTCAAAACTCGCTCGACAATAACTTAAATAGAGATAATATGTTCGCGCGTGCAAAATCTGCCATCGTAGGTGAGCGAGAAACCGATGATGTAGAATTGCAAAAACTGAAAGATAGG
>JAZUHD010000035.1:0-31028 GCA_045641545.1 Candidatus Nanosyncoccus sp. | reverse complement strand
ACAGAAGTGTAACCGAAGAGGTTTGCGAGTGGACAGAAAGCTTTAATGAGCTTTGCGCCACCATTCAAATCTTCCATTTCGTCGGTGCGGCCACGGCGAGAGTTAATGTCGCCAATGACGTCGCCCATGAAATCTTCTGGAGTGGTGATTTCAAGTTTCATGACTGGTTCAAGAAGAACTGGGTTTGCTTTTTTGATACCTTCGCGAGTCGCGAGAGCACCAGCGAGGGTGAAGGCGAGTTCAGAAGAGTCAACATCATGATAAGAACCGTCATAAAGGGTGGCTTTAACATCAACTACTGGATAACCAGCAATAACACCGCCAGCAAGAGTATCTTCGACACCTTTTTGAACTGGTTTGCGATATTCTTGAGGAACAACGCCACCTTTGATTTGGTCAATGAATTCGAAGCCTTTTCCTGCTTCGTTTGGTTCAAATTTGATCCAGACGTCACCGTATTGACCACGGCCACCAGATTGTTTGATATGCTTACCTTGCGCTTCGGCTGTACCGCGAATGGTTTCACGGTAGGCAACCTGTGGAGCGCCAGTGTTAGCTTCGACATTGTGTTCGCGTTTCAAACGGTCAATAATGATTTCGAGGTGAAGTTCACCCATACCTGAAATGATGGTTTGACCGGTTTCTTCATCGGTGTGAACACGGAAAGTAGGGTCTTCTTCTGCCATCTTTGATAGGCCAATACCCATTTTTTCTTGATCTGCTTTGGTTTTTGGTTCGACAGCGATCGATACTGGTGGATCTGGGAAATCGATTGATTCAAGACGGATTTGATGTGATGGGTCACAAAGAGTAGTACCAGTGGTACAGTTTTTGAGACCAACAACTGCCGCAATGTCGCCTGCGCAAATTTCGGTAATATCTTTACGATCATTTGCGTGCATACGAACAATACGTCCAATGCGCTCTTTGTCTCCGGTTGAGGCATTCATGATTGTGTCGCCAGATTTCAACTTACCGGCATAAACACGGATGAAGATGAGTTTGCCAACAAATGGGTCGGTTGCGATTTTGAAGGCGAGAGCAGTAAGTGGCTCTGAGTTATTTGCTTCGCGAACAATTTCGTTGCCGGTTTTTGGGTCGGTACCAACAGTCTTACCTTGATCACGGTCAAGTGGGGATGGGAGGTAATCTGTCATAAGGTCGAGGACTTTTTCGACAATGACACCACGTCCGTCGCCGCCGGTAACTAGGAAGAAGTCACCATCAAGAACGCGTTTTCTGAGTGCTGATTTGAGTTCGTCGACAGTAATGGATTCTTCACCTTCTTCGAAGAACTTGTTCATGAGAGCTTCGTCGGCTTGAACTGCTTCTTCGACGAGCATCGAACGGCGGTTTTTTGCTTCTTCGAGCATATCTGCTGGGATTTCGCCAACAGTGAGTTCGTGGTCAGCGTAGTCTTTGTAGGTGTAGGCTTTCATATCAATCAAGTCAACGACGCCACAGATATCTTTTTCGAATCCGATCGGAAGGTGAATTGCGAAGGCATTTTTGGAAAGGCGTTTGTGAATTGATTCGAGGGATTTGTAGAAATCGCCACCAATTTGGTTGATTTTATTGACGAAGCAGACGCGTGGAACGCCATATTTGGTTGCTTGGCGCCAGACGGTTTCTGACTGCGCTTCGACACCCATCTTACCATCGAAGACAACAACTGCGCCGTCGAGAACACGAAGAGAGCGTTCAACTTCTGCTGTGAAATCGATGTGACCTGGGGTATCGATAATGTTGATTTGGTGGTCTTTCCAATAAACGGTAACAGCTGCAGAGGTAATGGTAATGCCGCGCTCTTTTTCCTGTTCCATCCAGTCGGTTTCAGCGCCGCCAGTGCCACCTTTGACTAGGTCGATTTTGTGTTTTAAGCCGGTGCGATAAAGAATCGCCTCGGAAGTTGTGGTTTTTCCTGCGTCGATGTGAGCAATAATGCCGACATTGCGAAGGTTTTTGAGATCTTTGACTTCGTTAGCCATAATTTCCTTTTTAGATTAAATTTTTGCAATAAAATAGAAAAATTGTAAAAATGTTGTAATTTTTACAACATTTTCTGTTTACATCTTAATTTCTGCATCAACGCCAGCAGGGAGAGCGAGATTTTGAAGGCTCTCGATGGTTTTTGGAGTGGCATTTTCGATGTCAATGAGGCGTTTGTGAACCTTCATTTCAAAGGCTTCACCACCGGTTTTGTAGACATGTGGGGATTTGACAACAGTAAAAGAACTGCGTTTGGTTGGTAGGGGAACTGGTCCTGAGACGGATGCTCCTGTACGAATTGCTGTGTCAACGATTTGTTTTGCGCTTTGGTCAATGACGCGATGGTCATAGGCTTTTAAGCGGATGCGGATTTTTAGTCCTTCGGCAGCTTTGGCTGCTTTTTTGGCTTCTGCCATTTTTTCTTCCTTTCTTCTTTGCAATTTCAGATGGGGACTTAGATGCCTCGTCGATGAATTGGCAAAGATAGATAAATTAATATTTTTGCTAGAAAATTATACCAAAAAACAGGGATAAGGTCAAGGGAAATTATTTTTTCGTTTCGGTTTGTTCAGATGCTTCGGCGGCTGGTGTGGATTTTTGTTGGTCTTTGGTAGTATTTGTTTTTTCGGTTGGTGTTTTGTCTGTTTCTTTGCTTGACGAATTATTTAGTTGGACGCCTTGATTTGCAGGGGTTGCTTTTTCTTTTTCGCCCGTATCACTGTCAAGCGTAGCGCGTAGATATTGGCGAGAGAGATATGTTTGACGTGTCTGAGACCATTCGCCAGTACAGGTGATAATGGTGAGAGTTTCTTTTCCGTCAATTTTTCTGAAGATTTCCTTCATGTAATTGTCAGATTCGGCAAGAGGGATTGTGTCGTTTTTGACTATTGTGTATGTGAAAATTTGTCCTGCACCGTTTTCGATGATTACTTTCTCGCCAAGCTTAGCGTTTGGAAGGTGTTTGAAAATTCCAATGACATTTGGTCCGCCATTGTGGCCGTCGATAATGACTGTGCCGCCTGTGCCCGGCTTTGCAGATTGGTTATACCAGCCAGCTTGGAAAATATTGATTGGAGTATCTAGTGCACCAGCTTTTGTGAGGCCAACGGAGATTACTTGGCGTTGATTAACGTTTCCGATACTTGGAATGGAGATATAGCGAGGATTTCCGGCCGGAACAGTATACTCGATGACTTCTTGGGGCGTTGGTTCAGTTTCGTCGACTTCTACCGCTTCGACCTCTGTACCGACGACATTAGTTGCGCGCGCTGTACCGGTTTTTGCAATAAGGTTATCTCTTTCCCAGATGTAGGTTTTTCCGAAGAAAAGCGTTAATCCGATGAAAATTAGTATGTAACAGATTTTTGGTAAGATTTTTTTAATTTTACTTCGTTGTAGTTTCATTCTTGAAATCGTCGTAAGTTACCATTAACGCACGGGAATCTAACGAACGGAGGTTTTCGAGGCCAACCGTTACCACGATGAGGAGACCTGTTCCTGAGAGTGAGAGACCAGCTGGGGTGCCAGTCGTTAAGATGAAGATATAGTCGGTTATGAATGGTAACATTGCAATCAGACCGAGAGAGAGTGAGCCGAAAAGATTGAGACGAGTGATGATTTTGGAAAGATGATCTGCGGTTTTGAGGCCTGGGCGGACGCCTTCGATGAAAGCGCCTTGCTTTTGAAGGTTGTCGGCGATTTCTTTAGTGTTAAACATGACGGACGTGTAGAAATAAGTGAAGAGAATAACAAGGACAAAGTAGATGCCTGGATAGAGGAACCATTGTGCTGTAATTCCGTCAGGGTAAAGCGTGCTAAAGTTTGAAGCTGAAGGGGCGGTAAAGAGATTGACGAGGGTTTCGCCGATGGATTTTATTTCATCGGAGCCAACCGTTTGCATAAATTGACCAATGAGGGCTGGAAGCGAGAGAAAAGCGGTCGCAAAGATGACTGGAATGACGCCAGCGGCAATGAGTTTGATTGGAAGAATTGAACGAATTCCGCCATAGGCTGAGTTGCCGTGAACGCGTTTGGCGTAGTTGATCGTGACGATTCTTTGAGCTTCGTTAAGCTTGACTAGGAAGTAGATAACGGCAATGAGTGCGACTATGAAACCTGTTGTGAGGTAAAAATATGTTGGATTAACAGGCAGATTAAACCAACCGAAAACAGAAAGTGTTCCGTCGGAAGTATCAATGAGGCGATTCCAGAGAGTTGCAAAGGTGGTTGGAAGTTGAGAAACGATTGAAGCGAAGATAATCATGGAAATGCCATTACCGATTCCCTGTTCAGTGATGAGTTCGCCGAGCCACATGAGAATGGTGGAACCTGCGACCATGGCAGCAATTGCGACGACCCATTCTATCGGCGTGAAGCCTTCCATGGCGTTTTGGCCGTTGTTGTAGGTTAAGATGAGGACATAAGCAATAGACTGGACGATCGCAAGAGGAATCGAAGCGATGCGAGTCCATTGGTTGATTTTTCTGCGACCAGTTTCGCCATCTTGAGAGATTTCCTCAAGGGACGGAATGGCTTTTGTGAGAAGTTGGAGAACGATTGATGCGGTAATGTATGGTGAAATACCAACAAGGATGATTGAGAGGGTTGTTAGACCGCCACCGGAAATCATATTAATGAAACTGCCGAAGTCGGAGCCGGCAATTGCGGAGTTGACGATATCTTTAAATGTTTGCTGGCTACCTAGTGGAATAGGGATATGAGCGATAATGCGATATGCGACGAGAATTCCGAAAATAATCAGAACGCGCTTTAGCATGTCTTTGTTTTTTAGGGATTTGAATATGGTTTTGAAATGCATAATGGTCTCTCTGTAATTATTACCTCTTTATTTACTTTTACTATAATATCATATGAAGGATGATTTTTGTAGAAAAATATTGCTTTATTTTTTGCGTATTTAATAATAAAAAAGGCCTTAACCTTTGGTTAAGACCTTTTATTAGAAAGGTTTCATGCTGTGAGAGCATTTTCAATCCAGGATTTGATGTCGTCTTCATAAAAACTGTAGGTGGATCGAATTCCTGTATTGAATGGGCATCCGCTCTCGTAACAAAGACGATTCTCTCTTATTACTACTATGGACGAAGGGGCTGTTGCGGAGATTTTATCTCTTTTTGACTGATTAAGTCTTCCTGCGTATATTCTTACGAGGTCAATTATATTTTTATGATATTCATAATTGCCTACGCGATAATATACGTTAAACGAAGATTTCGTCCATTCAACTCTACTTACTTGTCTTACCCATGTTGTTGTTCCAACTTGATTTAATGTGTTTTGATAACGTCTATCACGTTGCAATCTTTGCCATGCAGTATTGTACTGGTTACTCATTTGTAACCCTCCTTTAATATATTTTGTCTGGGGGTATTATGGGATATGCAAGGGGTTGATTTTTTCGCTTCCTTTCTGGTTAGTAATGTACTCTATTTATCTAAAATAGATTAACTCTATATTTTCATTATAGCATAAACGTATTAAAAAGTCAATACTTTTGATGTTTTTTCTTCATTTTTTGCAGCAAAAAAGCCCCTTTCGGGGCGATTTTGCCTTTAGAATAGATTATTCTTCGGTTTTCTTTGCTCTTTGTGGAACTGCAACTTTTTTGAAGGAATCACCGGCTTTATGAAAGATGATTTTGGTAGAAAAAGTTGATTTGTTTTTGTTTTTAATGATGAAAAAAGGTCTTGACTGTTGGTCAAGGCCTTTTTTGTTAGAAAGGTTTAATCCCATCCATTGTTGCTCCATTCGTCAACTTCTTCGTCGATCCATTCATCGTCGCATTCTTCGTTGCAGAAATCGTTGTCATCATCGTTTTCATCATTGTTGTAATTGTAGCCATCAATCTGTTCGTCTGTCCAACTATCACCGTCGCGGATTTTGAGATGTCTATTTCCGTCTGAATCGTAATATAATTCTGCGGTGGGCTTATCGTTGGCTTTACATTCTTCGTACAAATATACACCGTCTTCGATAAGGTAACCGACTACTCGTTTATAGCTCCTGGATATTTCTATCATGATGGCTTCGTTTTTGACCGAAACATCTACACTGCTGTAGGAATATTTAGTTCCGCGACCTTCATTGTCATCTTCCATAACTGTTACGGTTTCATTATTATTACACCATGAGACGACCGATGATTCCCAATCAGGCTCATCGTAACCGTAGTGGACGACATTTTCGAATGTTTCTTTGATTTTGTCTTCTGCTTTTTTGGAGAGCTGTAATAATAGTTTTTTCTTTTCCGATTCGGAGAAATCATTCCAGACCGAAATGATATTTTCTTTTTCATCGGGAAAGTATTCGTCCTTGACTTTGTTGAATAATTCTTGCAGCGTAATCTGCTTTTTTGCCTCTTTTTCGTCTCCATATATGAAATCTTGATATTCATCTTCATATATGAGGGAGTTTACGAGAGTGACTGAGAACATTTCGGTTAATTCAGACTTTTTCATAACTAACGCCTCCTTAGCGTTGCCCTAATTAGGGTGTGTCGTATGTTTTTAGGTTTCCGTTGCTTTTGAAATTTCAACAGTAGAATGAAATATGGAATAAAATTCTTTCTAACTGTTAATGTACTGATTGTCTACCTACGAGGGTATTTTGTTATTATAGCATACTTGCGTTAAAAAGTCAATACCTTTTATGTTTTTTGCAACAAAAAAGCCCCTTTCGGGGCGATTTTGCTTTCAGAATAGATTATTCTTCGGTCTTCTTTGCTCTTTGTGGAACTGCAACTTTTTTGAAGGAACCACCGGCTTTCTTCAAAGCCTCGAGGGCGGTTTTTGAAATAAATTGAGTTTCAAGAGCGATTTTTGCCGTCAATTCTCCGCGGGAAATGACTTTGACTTTCACATATGGTGAAGAGATGAGGTCTTTTTCGGCAAGGAGGAAGTTATCGACGTTGCCTGACAATTCGTTTAAGCGATCGGTGTAGACGACTTCGGCTTTATCATGAAGCGATTTGAAACCTTTGAGTTTTGGAATTGCTTGCATGATTGCGCGTTGACCACCCATGAAGCCGGCCGGCATTTTTCTGTGACCAGTACGGGCTTTTTGACCTTTGGTACCACGGCCAGCGGTTTTACCTTGACCAGCTGAGATGCCACGGCCTTTGCGGGTTGGGCGAACATTTTTATTGACTGTGAGATCGTTGTATTTCATTACTTAGTCTCCTTTTTTGCAGCTTTTTCAGCTTTTGGAGCTTTTTTCTCGGTTGTGTTCCAGTTTTCGCGTGGAACTTGAGCCTTCAAACCTTCAACAACTGCATAGGCAATGTTGACTTTGTTGGTTGAGCCGAGGGACTTGGAAATCAAGTTTTTAACTCCGGTGAGACCCATGATGGAGCGAACTGTACCGCCAGCGATAATACCTGTACCTGGAGCGGCTGGTTTCATAAGGACGTCAGCGCCGGTAACTTTGGTTTCAACTTCGTGACAGATTGTTTCGCCATTCATAGCGAAAGTAATCATGGATTTCTTTGCTTTGGCTTCTGCTTTTGCGACAGCGGTGGTAACATCGTTTCCTTTTGCTACGCCGATGCCGATTTTATTCTTGTGATTTCCGATAGCAACAAGAGCTTTGAAGCGCATACGGCGACCGCCAGCGACGGTGCGGGAAACGCGATCAACAGCGATTGTTACTTGGTCATATTCTTTTGGCGCAACTTCTGCTTTGACGCGATCACGGCGACCATTGCGGCGATCCATGCGGCGTCCACCCATATCACGGGTTTCTTTTGTTGCGGCAACTTCGTCGGTCATTTTTAGGGTGCCGGCTTTGTTGACTACCTTAGGGGCTTTAGTATTTTCTGGCATAATTAAAACTCCAATCCTTCTTTGCGGGCTGCGTCAGCGAGAGCGGACATGCGGCCTGCGTAAAGTTTTGAGCCGCGATCGAAAACGACTTTTTCGATTTTGGCTTTTTTGGCTGCTTTACCGATTTCGGTACCAATTTTGGTGGCTTTTTCGGTCATTGAGCCGGTGATTTTGCTTCCAACGGTTGTTGCATAAGCAAGTGTGACGCCTTTGTCATCATCGATGATTTGGGCAATAACGTGTTGATTGCTGATGTGTGCACTAAGGCGTGGGCGATCAGCGGTTCCGTGGATTTTTGCACGGGTGCGATTTGCTCTAAATTCAGCTTTCATTATTTCTTACCTGCCTTTCCGGCCTTGCGGATAATAACTTCGTCAACATATTTGATACCTTTGCCTTTGTATGGCTCTGGTTTCTTGAGTGCGCGAATTTCTGCAGCGACTTGGCCAACTTTTTGTTTGTCAATTCCACTGACAGTGATGGTCATTTTGTCGACCTTAAGGTCGATGCCTTCTGGGGCAGTGTATTTGACTGGATGAGAAAAGCCGAGGGCCATCTCAATTTGTTTGCCACCGCCTGAAAGACGGAAGCCGACACCGTTGATTTCGAGTTTTTTCTCAAAACCGCTAGTAACACCAACGACGGCATTGTTTAAAAGTGCGCGTTGGAGACCGTGCCATGCACGGGATTTTGGCTCATCGTCAACACGGGTAACGACGAGTTTGCCGTCTTCGAGGACGGTCTTTGTGTTTGGTTGAACCGGGACAGAGAGTGAACCCTTTGGTCCAGCAACAGTAATTTCACTATCGCCGACCGTAATTGTCACTCCTGCGGGAACGACCACAGGTTGTTTTCCGATACGACTCATATAAGAATCTCTCTATTAAAGTTAATAACTCCGTCATTTTATCATGGATTATAGAAAAAATCAAGGGCATAGGATGTAAAATATATTGATTTTTTTGAAGAAGTGTGTTATAATGAAAACTGGCTCTTATTTATTTATTGACATAAATAATGAGAGTACATTAATAAGAAAGAAGTGTTGTTAAATGTCTAACTTTGAATCCGGTTTCGAATTTTTTGATGGCGGGTTGGGTGTAAACTATGTTTTCTGTGCGGATGTTTTGGTTAATAAAAAAAACGGTTCCTGTTTTTTTTCAAGAGAAGAGGCTATTAAAGTTCGCGAAGAATTACTTGGCAAAGACGCTGATACTGATTGGCGTTATCCGCGTTACTTCGATGAAAATGAGACCGTAAAAAAACGATACGAAACTCCGGATGAAAAAATGTGGCGTTTCCCCACTATGGCTGAAATTAAAGCAATTTTTGCCTTAATGAGCGTAAGACTGTGTAACCCCAATGAATTTTCTGGTGTTGAGATTGCTGCAAAACTGGGCTTGACGTCAACTGGGCGAGAGCTTATTTGCGGAGCAATACGCAATCCTGAAGACATTGCGGCCTGCTTTTTCTGGACTGACCCCGTTGTTTCTCCGGGATATGTATGTCTTTGTGGAGACAAAGTTGAGTTTTGCAATTTGGCAGATTTCGGTCACGGAATTTCGGTGCCCCATACAGAGGATGTATCGTATGATGAGACTGGCGACGGTTATTATTCGCCTGATCCTCAATATGGATATCCGATTCTTCTTTTACGCACGGAGGAAACAGTGTATGCTGAAATCGAAAAAATAACAAATTCGGAATTTGTTTCCAAATATGACAAAAACAAATAGCTCGAAGTTTTAAGTTTCTTTCTTTTCTTTCCCCACGTAGTTCGCGTGGGGAATTTTTTTATTTTATGTTATAATGGTTATGGTAAACGAAAGGATGGCTTATGAAATGTTATAAATGTGGAATTAATGAGGCGCAATCTGATGGGTTGTGCGACGCTTGTCGTCAAGCGGTGGACGATACTGCTGTTCCAGATCAGAATGCTTCGGATTCTGATACTGCATCTATTAATACGGTTACTACCGAGAGCGGTTCCGATGTTAGTTTGTCGAAGAAAAAGAGCCATAAAATATTAATAGTTGTTTTAATTATTATTGCAGCATTCATGATTATTGGTGTATTGATTATATTATTGATGGGAAACGCACTTAATAATATTTTTAATGATTTAGAAAATTCTGGCAATGAAACGAGTATTGTTGAATCTCAAGATGCTTCTAAAGAGGACTTAGCGGAACGTTTTGCTGATGATGAAATTATTGATACATATTGGTTAAATAGTGAGAAAACTGCTGGTTTAGCTTTGAGTCAACTCAAGATGAGTATGAGTGTTGGTGAAGATGATACCGTTGTTTCTGAAGGAAAAATGGACCAATATTCGATTGATTTTTTCTCAGTAGAGGACGATGAAGATCTGCACGTTACGCTTGAATCGTTTGGAAATGGCGTGATTAAGACTATGAGCGGTAGTATATATAAGTATAAGGTTGATGGGGATAAAATCACGATTACTATTGATGATGTTGAATATGATTTGCGAAAAGCGAGCGAATCGTCTTTTGTGAGTGCCTATAGTGATTTATGGTTTCGTTCTCTTAATGACGAAATAAATAATATGTCTAATCAAGACGGAGATGATCAAAGTAGTCAATTTAGTGATTTTGTTGATGATGGTATTCTTGGTTATTATTGGATAAGCGAGGATCAGAACGTTAGATTTTCATTGGTGCAAGGTAAGGCAGACACTAAAGATGAATCTGGTAAAGTTATCGGGACTCATCCGACGAACGATTATATGGTTAGTTTTTCGTCTAAAAGCGGTTCTAGCTCGGAATACACTGTAACGTCTTTCGGGAATGGTATTGTTGAAACTTATGGGGGTAAGATATTTAAGTATGATATTATTGGAAATAAGATGACGTTGACTTTTGACGGCAATGAGTATATATTGTATTCCTCTAAGATGTAAAAGATACAATAAAAAAGAGGCCTTAAGGCCTCTTTTTTATTACTCTGTGACGCCAAGTTCAATGCGTTTAAATTGGCGGATAGTGATATTTTCGCCAGTTTTTGCAATATTATCTTTGATGAATTGTTCAACAGTTTTTGAATCGTCAAGAATATATGGTTGGTTCATGAGAACTTTGTCAGCAAAGGCTTTCTTCGCTTGGCCTTCAAGGATTTTTTCCTTCATATTCTCTGGACCTTTAAAGTTTTCTTCAAGTTCTTTCATTTTTGCCGCTCTAGCTTCTTCTGGAATGTCAGCTTCGGAAACATAAAGTGGATTCATTGAAGCAACTTGCATTGCAAGTTTGTGGGCGAGATCTTTAAATTCATCAGTTTTTGCGACAAATGAAGTTTCACAGTTGACTTCAACGATTGCGCCAATGCGTCCGTCATGGATATAAGAATCGACAAGCCCTTCGCGAGTTTCGCGATCGCCACGCTTTTCAGCTTTGGTTAAGCCTTTTTTACGCATAGCTTCAAGGGCTTTATCGAAGTCACCATCGGCTTCAACAAGAGCTTTTTTGGCATCGGTGAGTCCAACACCGGAAAGTTCTTTAAGTTTTTTGATATCTTCAATGGTAATTGCCATAGAATTGCCTCCTAATTAAATTATTTTTTACCTTCTTTGATTGCTTCGACGAAGTAATCGAGGACGAGTTTGACGGCCTTGACGGCGTCATCGTTCATTGGAATAACATTGTCAATGTTTGATGGGTCGACATTTGAATCTGTTAAAGCATAGACTGGGATGTTCAAAGTTTTTGCTTCTTTGATTGCGTTTTTGTCTTGAATTGCATCGGTGACGATGATAGCTGCTGGTTGATTTTGCATTTCTTTGATGCCGCCGTAGCGTTCGTTCAAAAGATTAATTTCTTCTTGGAAGCGTTGAACTTCAAGTTTTGAGTAGCGAGCTTCGAGTTCGCCAGTTTTCATGCGGTGTTCAAGGTCTTTGAGTTTTTTGATTTGGCGATTAACGGTTTCGACGTTAGTTAAGGTTCCGCCAACCCAACGAACTGTAACGTAAGGCATTTCAACTGATTCAGCTGCTTCTTTGACAGCTTCCTTGAGCTGTTTTTTGGTGCCGACGAAGAGGACTTTTTTGCCTTCTTTAGCGATTTTTGAAATTTCTGGGAGAGCTTTTTCGAGAGCCTCGACAGTTTTTTCAAGGTTGATAATGTGGGCATCACCGCGTTTGCTGTGAATGTATGGCGCCATTTTTGGGTGCCAGCGGCTCGTTTTGTGACCAAAATGGGCACCAGCTTCGAGCAGAGCTTTCATATCGACATCAACTGCCATATATGATTTCCTTTCCTTTGTTATGGGTTTTGTCAGGAAACCTCCCATAACTGCTTCATTAAAATTAATAACTTTGTCATTATATCACATAATTTGAAAAAAACAACATTTGATGAAAATCATAATTTGTGTTAATATTATTTCGATAAAAAACAGGGTGGACCTGTTTTTTTGAACATTACTATAGAAAAGGAGGCTTTCTTATGAAGGTTTCGCCAAAGCGTTTCCCTCGCACAACTACACCTTTCATTGGCAAACGACAGGACATGCTCTATGATGACATACAGTCTGATGGAGGCTTCTTGTTTTCTATTGCCAATCCCGAGCCGTCTCTTGCTGAGTATCTTGAAGTAAAGGATCATCAGGATGAGCTTGAAAGACGTGAGCTTTTTGTTGTTGGTCAAATCGACTTTGAGACGGTCAATGAAGCGGTCTGCATGATTCGCAAATATAATCGCGAGGATAAGGCAAAAAATATTTCTCCTGAGGAAAGAAAACCGATATTTATTCACATTTTTTCTCAGGGCGGCGATTGTTTCTCTGGAAACATGTTACTTGACCATATTCTGCAGAGTAAAACCCCGGTCTATACCATCAATGATGGTATTGCTGCCTCAATGGCTGCAATGCTGTTTATTGCTGGGCATAAAAGGTTCGCTTTTCAGCGTTCAATCTTAATGCTTCATGCCGGTTCTCTTTCGCTCGATGCTGATGTCTCAAAGGCCGAAGATTTTATTGACTTTAACAAAAGAGTCAAAGAAGACGAGGCTGAATTTGTTACCTCTCATAGCAAACTGAATATGGACGAATATAAGGTTCATTCAAGAGAAGACTGGTATATGAAGACGATTGAAGCAAAAGATTTGGGAATGGTTGATTTTGTAATTGGTCTGGATTGTGACCTTGACGATATTCTTCCGATCCCTGCCAAAAAACCTGTTAAGAAGTTTGCGGCAAAGCCTATGGCTCGTCCGTATGATTGATTTCGATAGTGACGATGTCGTTGGATCGTTTGAATTTGATGATGACGATACTGCTGATATGATTTCGGAAATCAGCAATGCGGGTCCTTCAACTGGTTCGGACGATATCGGGAATACTGTTGCCGAAATTATTGATAATGGATAAACTAGTCATCCTTTAACTTTGCTTAAAGGTCTATGTCTAGATTCTCTCCTTGACCCCGGCGGGCGCGTGCCCGCCACTCTTTTTTTGAAAGGTGGTGATGAAAAATGAGAAAGGTTGAGAAAGCGGATTATCTTTCGGTAATCAACTTTGAAAACGGAACATTTCCGAGACCAATAAAGGTTCGCAATGAAGATGGAAAACTGGATATTGCGAAGATATTGGGAATTATGGCAGATGAAACGAAAAACATTGTTGCTGATGGCGATTTCAGAAATATTTTTTATGAAATCGTCACCATATGTATGGAAACTGATGGTTGTTATAGTGATTAAATATTTGTAGGGAGGTGACGAAAATGCACGAGAATAACCACATTGGTGTTTTATGTGGGAACCAGGTAAAAGCAATTAATGTCCGTACCGATGACGGATCTATTGATCTTGACGTGATTGACTTCTGGGCAAGAAAAGGAAATATTGTTGTTACCAACGACAATCTTCGTATAATAATCGAGGCCTTTCTTCAAGCTCGCGATGGCAATGTGTCGGACTAAGGGATAAATTAATTCGGGAAAAGGGAGGTGATTTTGTGGAAAGTTCGGTTAAGTTTGTAAATATTGTTGATACGATAACTGGCAGACCTAAGACGGTCGATATAGTCGATGATAGTGGAAATTTAAAGTACGAGTTTTTTATTCATTTGTTTGAAGCTGGCGTACTGATTCCCGATAAATATTCGGCTGCGGCGTTCTATAGCATCGTGAAAGGCTACCGTGCTTTGAAGTTTAAATATGATGAATTTTGTTTCAAGACTAAAACACTGCTTGACCGTGTTGTTACAGAACAAGAATATGGCAATACGCCTAATTCGGACAGTGCTTATCTTGACATTCAGAATTAAGTACCGATGAAGCTTTGGCGCGGCTTGATGAATTTATTGAGTCTTTCGAACAATGTTAGTTTCTTTCTTCTAAAGCGGGTTTTCGGGCCCGCTTTTTTCTTTTTTGATTATTTGCGTCGCAATCGAAATTCTACAAATTACCTCTTTACTTTTTTGCGGTTTTGTGCTATAATAAAGGAGAGTTTATTATAGCTCAAAATTTGTGGAGGTGGAAGAATGAAAGATAAAGATAAGAATCTTGACAACCTAAGAGCTGTTGTCGCCGATGTGTTGTTGGAGGCGACCGAAGGCCCAACCCCGATTATTACAAGAAGCGGAAGTTTTCCGTCGGAAGAGTCGTCCAGCAATGATTCATTGTGCGCTTCGAAGGCAACTAATGATGATGTAGCGATGAGTGTTGCTTATGACGTGATCTATCACGCTCAGTCGGGCGACATTATGGAATGATCTTTTTCTTTGGGAGGCGGACGCCTCCTTTTTTCTTTGGTGGAATTTTATTACAATATGAAAAAGCCCGGACATTGCCCGGGCCTTTAAAGTGTGTGAGAGCGTAAGGGATGCCCTCATTGGAGCTTTATTTTTGCAGTTCTTCGGGATACGGTTCACAGTATGGACCGTAAATCTTGCCGATGGCGTTGCCATAGAGGCCGAAATGGTTTTTCAAAACGAAACCTTCGCCTTCATCAGCGTGATGGCTGATGAGATCAACTTCTTCCATGACTTTTTCAGCCTTCGGTTGATTTTTTGTCCAGTCGATTCTGTAGCCATTCCCTTCTTTGTCGAGGGTATAAATTGTGTCGTATGCGCAACGGGCATCCAGAAGATGGTTCTGGATTTGTTTACTAGTGCCGTTTTTAAGGTCTATGATAGAGATGGCGAAACCATCATTTGTATAGACTTTGATGACAACTCTGTCGTCGGTATAATAGAGGATTTCTCCTCCACTAATATTTTTGGCAATAGTGGCTTCTTTGAGGAGCTCACCGTTTTTGTAATTGCAAAGGTTGTCCCCAATTATTATATAAATGCTATCTGGATTTCTTGTCCAGTCGGTGCCAGTTTCAAGACTGGTGTGAACGGGGAGATTGACGTTTGCCGTAGTCTTTTTGTTGTTAACCACGACGAATCCGTAGTAATCTACCAAGGCGTAGTTGTCGGTCATGGGGAAATATTTGTATTCCCCGTCCCAGTTGCCTTTTTGGTAAGCTTCTACCATTTCGTACGGATCAATATCCATTTCTGCAGGAGAATTGCCGGTGTAGCCGGCTTGAGCCATACGACAAGCTATGTCTGCACTTATCTTTTCAATAACACTTCCGTCTTTATTGATAATGAAGTTATTATTGAGCGTACAGACAAATAACTTATCATCTACGATGGAGGCATCAATTGCCTCTTTCGAAGCAAAGATCGTTTCTCCGTTTTCGTCATAGACAAAAAGAAGGCTTTCGTAATCGTATGCGACTATGAGTTTGCCGAAAGATACGGCCGAGTAGCCGTAGATGCCGCCGAAGGGTACTGCGATTACTTTTTCGATTTTGCTCTTATCGTAAAGGGTAATACCAATGTCGCTTTTTATCCATGTGCCGTTTTCCGTTTTCATGATAAAATCTTCACTTTCAGCCTCGGCTCCTTCGGCGTCAGGGATTGCTGCAAATTTGCAGTTGACCCATAACTGGCCATCTTCGACGGAGGCACAGTTTGCGGATTTTTTGTCACAGATGAATTTTCCGTCCCAAACCCCTTCGTTATAGAGCTTTGAAAGCTCGTGGGCGTCGGGCGTGTGGTCTTCTCCCGCAATCAGGGCATCCGCAATGCGTGTATCGGGTTCGGGTAAAACTTTGCTTTTTTTTGCTCCGCAAGCGCAGAGGTTTGCGAGGATTACAATGGACATAATTACAGCAATAGCTGCTCTGATGAATTTTTTCATCAGCTTCACTCCTTTGATTGTAAAATTTCGTGCCAACTCCCTTACTGAAGGCACTATTATCATTATAGCATATATGGTTAAAAAAGTCAATAGGCAGTGCTTGAAATTGGTAAAAAATCAAATGAAAGAAAAGAGCTTTACTTATTCTCTTAACTCTGGTATAATTGCTCGTAATTATGAGTAAAAAAGAATTACAACCTAAAGATTATGGCTTTGTTGTCTTCTCTGATGAAGCTGCGAAGTTTTCCTTCTTGACTCGTTCCACAGCCAAGAGTGATGAAACTATCAAGTGGACAGATGGAAACGATTATCCATTAGTTAAGGTTCAAATTTCTTCTGCATCTCACCCATTCTTTACCGGTGAAGAGAAGATTATCGATACCGAAGGTCGCGTTGATCGCTTCAAGGCACGTGCTGCTAAGGCTGCTGCGATGAAGAAAGAGCTCGCAAATAAGGCTAACAAAGCTGCAAAAGAGGCAGCTAAGAAAGCTGAAAAAGCAGAAAAAGCTGAATAATTGAGAAAACCGCTTTTCTGGGCGGTTTTTTGTGTGGCTTGTGATTTTTTCGGCTAATTGACAAAATGCTTAAGGTGTGATATAATGAAAAGATATGGCAAGAAATAAAAATTTGAATTTTTTCTCGTTCGAGCCAGAAAAATGCTGGGTTGGTGATCAGCAGAAGGTTTGTTATAAAACTCGCGAAGAAGCCGAGATGATGGCTAAAAGTGCAGAATATGAACATGGTGCGCCGAAGCTTTCTGTTTATAAATGTGAATTTGGTGATCATTTTCATTTATCGAGTCGATAATTTGGTATACTAGAATAAATTATGGAGGAAGAAATGAATACGCAACTTTCGTGGGATGAATATTTTATGGGAATTGCCGATGAGGTGTCTAAAAAATCCAAAGAGCCATCAACAAAAGTCGGATGCGTAATTGCTGACCCGAAACATCGTCCGGTTTCGTTTGGATATAACGGTATGATTCAAGGGGCGGATGAATCGAAAATGACTTTAACTGAGCGGCCAATGAAATATTATTTTGTTGTGCACGCCGAAATGAATGCTTTGATTTTTTCAGAGAAAAATCTTGATGGATGCTCACTTTATTGCCCGTTTGCAACTTGCGAGAATTGTCTGAAGCATTGCCTCCAGGCCGGAGTTAAGAGATTTGTTTATCGACAGTTGCGTGTGAATTCGTTTGGGAAGACAAAAAAATCAATGACAAATGTCGATACTGATGAGGCGATTGTTAGAATGTTGACGGCTTGTCCTGATGTTGAAACTTTAAATTTGACTAACGGCAAGACTTATATTGAGGATATTTTGGATCAATATGAAGACGGAACGGAGGAAAAAGAGCGGCTCCTGAAATGGCTTTAAAAAACGCCCCCTAAGGGGCGTTTTTATTTGTTGTCTTTATACTCTTCTAATGTGACATTGAAGGCTTTCTCTTCGCCGGCGCGTAGAACGGTTAATTGAATCGTGTCGCCTGGCTTATATTCGCCAATTAAGGTTGTGAGTGAACCGGAAGTGCCGATTTTTGTGCCTTGAACTGAAATGATGATGTCTTTGTCTTTCAAATGCGCTTTGGCGGCTGGGGAATTTGAGGCGATTGCCGAGGAATTGTATTTGCTGGTTTGATAATAGAGATAGGCGCCAGATGTTACTGGGAGGTCGTATTCGGTGGCAATTTCGGGGGTAATATTTATACTATATACGCCAAGATATGCACGTTTCGCTTCTCCGGTTTCAAGGATTTGGTTCAGCATGCCTTTTACAGACGAGATTGGAATCGCGAAACCAATTCCGTCAGCATCTGAAGATGTTGCTGTGTTAATACCAATAACTTCGCCAGCGGCATTAACGAGTGGTCCGCCGGAGTTTCCGGCATTAATGGCAGCGTCGGTTTGAATAAGGTCACTGAGAGATTCGGCATTTGAGCCGTTGCTGTCAGTCGCGACGATTGAGCGTCCTGTTCCGGAAATAATTCCGGTCGTGACGGTGTTGTCGAATTGTCCAAGGGCATTGCCGATAGCGAGAACTTCTTGTCCGACTGTGATGGTTTTTGAGTCTCCTAGGGCGGCCGAATGAAGATCTGAGACGTCGGAAATTTTCAAAAAGGCAATATCGTTGAGCGGATCGGTGGCAATGAGTTTTACGCCGTCATATGTTTTTCCATCCGCTGTTACGACGCTAATTTTGTTGGCACCGGAAATGACGTGCTTGTTGGTTAAAATATATCCGTCTGATGAGACGATAATTCCTGTGCCGGCTGCTGTTCCGGTCGACGATTGACCGAACCAGCTGGTTGTTCTAACTTCGGTTGTGATTGAAACTACTGAGTCGGCAACTTTGCCAGTGACTTCTGAGATTGATCCTTCTTTGATGAAGCTAGCAGAATTTCCGCCGGAGTCGGAGGAAGGGGGGGTGACTATTGTTTCGCCGCCATTGAAATGATCAATAAGGGTTAGAGCTAGTCCGGTTCCAGAAAATAGAAAGGCAAAAATCGCAAGGAAAAGTGCTAGAGTTTTTGAATCCAGGGCTTTTTCTTCTGATTTTGTCGTTGATTTGTTTTTTTGTTTAATGGGCGCGACAACTGGTTGTTCGTTGGTCATAATTTCCTTTCTTTACTGTTACTGATTATAGTTAATTTTTCTTAAAATGGCTTAAAATTTTTAAATGTTAAATATTGGATCACTAAATCCGATGACTATGACTGCAATCGTAATGATTGCAAAAAGTGTTGGAAGTAGAATGTCGGATTTAATTATTTTGCCGTCGTGTTTTGTTATTGAATAATAAACTTTGGTGAGTGCGAAAGTTGCAATAGAAAGGATGATTGATAGTTGTGGGATGATGATGTCGCAAGCGATTTTTAGGCCAAATAGAGTAAATGACATATTGTTGAAGAATGTATAAATGATAGACCATGAAAAAGACAGCCAAGAGATTTCTGCACAAAGTAAGCCACAAACAAGAGATAGCATAGTGAATTTTCCTTCGGTTTTTTGAGCAAGCAGATGACGACTGGCGCCATAGCCGATAATAAACTCGGCGGCAACTATGACGATTGGATCAAATGATGATGCGATAAGGGTGGCGGCGGTTGTTCCGAAAAAGACAGCAAAGAGTGATTGGATAATTGTGCCATTTTCGGTGGAGAGTGGTTTGATAAACAGAAGCCAGACGGAATAAATAATGGTAAGGAGAAAATGAGCGAGGCACCAGACTTCCCCGAATTTATAAGCGAGAAGAATGATGGAAACTCCAGTTATAATGTCGATTAAATTTGATTTGAGATTTAAAAACCAAAAACGTGGCCGAACGGCAAAGATGCGCCATTTGGAGATGAAAACTAGAAGTACGCCAACTGTCCAGTGTCCAGTCGCAACGGTGACGGCGATCGAACCGATGCCGAGAAGAAGATTTAAGATGTAATGTAAAATCGAACTGATTTTATTCCGGGATTTTCGTATAAAAATGAAATCTGACATATAAATATATTATATCACGTCAGTATATGTGTAAAAACCTTAATTATTGTGTTTAATTAGGATTTTGCGTGGTATAATTTAGGAATGGATATAAACATGAAAGCTACTTTTTTCCAAAAACATCCGATTTTGAAGGATATTTGTAGCTTTGGTAGCTTTGTGATTTGTGTTGTGGCCGGGACTTTGGTTCTCAATTCATTTGTTTTTCGGTCTTATAACGTCGTTGGCTCCAGTATGGAAAATACTTTTTTGGATGGAGATCGCGTGATTGTTAATCGTTTTGCTGTTACTTTGAAGCATTTTGCTGGCGAAGAGTATATTCCGGCTCGTGGCGACATTATTGTTTTTGCCAACAAGGATGAAAATTTGGAAAAGGCTTATCGCTGGCTTGCAAAAGCGGAAGACGGCGGAATTGATGTGTCGAGATTACGCGAGACAAAGTTTTCGTCGGTTGCTGATTTGGTTTTGAGTGCCAAGGCGATGGGAATTAAACTTTCCGATGAACTCAATAATACTTCTGCGAATTTTAGCGACATGGGTAATTTTGTAACATGTGACGCTCCGAAAGATGTTGTTGACCAATATATTATTAAACGCGTGATTGCTTTTGCTGGCGAGCGTGTGGTCGTGAAGGACGGAACGATGACGGTTTATTCTGATCCAGCAGACGAATCAACCGCGATTGTTTATGATGATGAGTGGCGGACGTTTGAAGATGAAGGAAAGACGCTACTTTTGACTGGTCCTAAATTGCATACTTCCGGCGAGATCGACATGATTGTTCCTGAAGGAGAGATTTTTGTGTCCGGTGACAACCGTGAAGGTTCGAATTCTTATGATTCAAGAAATGGACTTGGCACAGTTCCGTTTTGCCGCATTGTCGGTTCGGTGAACCTGAGAATTTTCCCACTTAATAAAATTAGTTTGTTTTAAAGTTATTTAGGTTTATTCGTAGCGCCAATTTTTCAAGATGTCGCGAGCTTCTTTTGTGGAATGGGTTTCCATTAGTTTTGCTCTGAGGTCTGAGGCGCCAGGAAAAGAGTTTAAATATATCTTGAAATAGTGTTTTAGCGGCTCAAATGAATGACTGTTATTTTGGTTTTCTTCGTCGAATTTGTTGAGATGAAAATATAGGAGGTTTAATAATTCTTCTTTTGTGCCTACGTGGTCCGTGAAACAATATGGATTTTGGAAGATCCCGCGACCAATCATAAAACCGTCGATTTCTGGGTATTTTGTGAATAATTCCTGAGCGTGTTGCTTGTTTTTGATGTCGCCGTTGATAATGAGGATTGTTTCTGGAGATAAAATGTTTTTCAATTTGATGATTTCCGGGATAAGTTCATAGTGGGCTGAAACTTTTGACATTTCTTTCCTGGTTCGGAGATGGATTGTGAGGGCGGCTGGATGTTCGTTTAGTAATATGGTGAGCCAGTTCTTCCATTCCTCGACATAGGTGTAGCCAAGGCGAGTTTTAATTGAAACGGGAAGTTTTGTGGATTCTTTGGCTTTTCTATAACATTCGATAGCGAGTTCGGGAGTCTTAATCATGGCTGCTCCTCCTCCTGCGGCATTGACGTGGCGGTCTGGACAACCGAAATTTAAATCAATTCCAGAGAAACCCAATGATTCGAGCGCGTATGAAATCTCCGAAAAATGATCAGGGTTTTTGCCCCAGATTTGCGCAATAATTGGAGCATCTGTGCTACAAACCTTGAGGCGCTCAAGAGCATTCTGCCTCCCTTTTTCTGATGCGTAACTGCTAACGTTGGTGAATTCGGTGAAAAATAAATCTGGTCTGCCCGCTTTTGCCACTACGGCACGAAAAGGAATATCCGTAACGCCTTCCATCGGTGCAAGGATCAAGAATGGCTTTTTGAGCGATTTCCAGATGTTATTGTCGTTTTGCATGAAGAAAATTATAACATTTTTTTCGGAGAAAAGCTAGGCGCTCCCGTTTAGAGGGATTTTGCTTTGTCGAGCTGAGGGTCACGCATATTATTTGTGTCATCAAATGTGAGTTCGATTTTTATATCTGGTTCTATGCCGGTTTTGTTGATGGAATTTCCGAGCGGAGTGTACCAGCTAGCAACGGTGACTTTTAAAAGGGTGTTTCCGGATAAATTGTAGAGACTTTGAACTACGCCTTTCCCATAGGTGGTTTCGCCAACGATTGTAGCTTTTTTATAATCTTTTAATGCTCCGGCAACGATTTCTGAGGCACTGGCAGTGGAGCCATTGACCAGAACGACGGTTTGTATTTCGGAAAGAATTGCGTTGTGTGAATTTGCATAGGTTTCTTCGTCGCTACTGTTTTTTGATTTTTGAACAAGAATTTTTTCGCCATCTATCCAAAGCGAGAGGACTTCTTTTGCTGCGCTAACATATCCGCCGCCGTTATTTCTGAGATCTAAGATGATTTTCTTGCATTTTTTGTTCAGGGCTTCTTTGGCTAATTTTTCTACAAGTTTCCCCGTGTCGTTATCGAAGCGAGTTATTGTGAGAATTGCGGTTTTTCCGTCATAATTGATATATGCGGAAACGTTATTTATCTCTTCGCGTATCATTTTGAATGATTTTTCTTCACCATCACGAATGACGGTGAGTTTGATTTCGCTACCTGCTTCGCCGCGTGTTTTTGTTGCGATTTCTTCGGTTGTAAGTTCCCAGACTTCCTCGTCATTTACCTTGTAAATTATGTCACCCGCGAGTATGCCGGCCTTTCTGGCAGGGTTATCTGGGAGGGTGCGGATGACTGTTGGGTAACCATTTCTGTCACCAAATTCAATACCTATACCTCCACCGATTTCGCCGTGAAGTGATTTATTGAATTCTTCAGATTCTTCTTTATCCATGTAGACGGTGTAGATGTCACCCAGAGATTCTGTCATTCCCTTTTTTGCGCCTTCCATCATGGCTTTTTTGTCTAATTCGCCATCATAATTTGCGGCTAGTTTTCCGTAGACTTCATTGAGTGCGGACCAATCGGTGGAGGTCTCGTAATTTGTTTCTCCTGAAGATAAGCCAAGATATGGTGCGTAATAATTACAGGCGAAACCTATAAAAATACCAACAACAAAAGTGATGCTACTAGCGATAATTCCGCTAGTTAAATTGATTTTCTTTGGTTTGCACTCCACTTGTTCTTTCATTTTTCTATTTTACCATAATAAGTTAAAGAAAACTTCAAAATTATTCGAAGTGAATATAGCGAAATGTGGAGGCGTTAGCGCCTTTAATGTAACTAAATTGTGCGGTCTTGTGGCCGTTGTATTCGGAATAGTCTATTGTTCCGTCAGCATTGACATTTTCCACCCAAACGACGTGTCCCCAGGCCCCGTAGGTCGTTTGACCAATTGTATGAGGAGCTGGAGTGTAGTTTACTGTGTATCCGGCGTTGGCGGCACCTGATGCCCAATATTTTGCGTCGCCCCAGCCAACATTGACGCCCCAATATTCGTAGGCTTTATAGCCAGCATATCCAACACATTCGCAGATGTATCCGCCGTGCCAGGAAGTGTAGCCGTGATGGCCGTTGGTGGAATAATAACGCCAGTTGTCTGTCGGGCAAGAATAGCCTAGAGCGTTGCGAAGGGCTGGAGCATAGGAATCGAGACCCGGATCGACGAGAACTGTGTTTCGTCCGAGTGTTGCTAAATACGCCTGTCGTGCTGCTTCGATTTCTGCTTCTTTTTCTTTTCGGGCCGCTTCGGAGTCAGCAAGATACGATGATGCATCATTTTTGTACTTCGTGACGAGTTCTTGCTGTCTAGCTTTTGCAACGGCAACCTCATTTCGCTTTGATTTTGCGTCGGTGATTAAGTTTTCTACGGTCGTCTTTTGGTTTTCGAGTTCGTCTTTGAGGCGCTTAATTTCTTTTGAAGATAATGTGATTTGCTCTTCAACAACTTGGTCCCTTGCTTCTTTTTCAGCTAAGTCGGAGATGGATTGGCTTCCGGCGAGGACTAGAATTGGATCAACTTCGGTTTCGAAATGCATATCAACGACTAGTTTTGCAAGGGCGCTTTTTTGCTTATTGAGTTTTTCTTCCGTTTCTTTGATTTTTATTGCCAAATCTTCTGCTTCGGCTTCGAGTCTTGTGATTTCTGATTCTATGACGGCGATTTCGGAATTTAGGCGGTTTACTTCTTCTTGATAGGTGGCAGCAGCTGCAGAAGCTTCGTTGGATTTTTTCTTAGCTTCGGCTTCGGCGGCTTCGGCGGCTTTGCATTTTTCGCTTGTACAGTAATTTGTGGCGAGAGCTGAATCGACTTTGAATAACAAAAACGCGGATGATAGTGTCATAATAAAGGCTACGAAGAGAATTCTAACGCGTTTAAGTATTACCATATTTTTATTATATAATATTTTTTATTTTTGTGGAATGTTTAGAGTTTTCTGAGATATTTTTTGAGTGCTAAGCGAGCCGAGATTGAACCAATGATGATACCTAAGATAATCAGAACTGCAAAATAAACAACTAACCATGATGTGTCGAGAATATTTGAAAAAGTTGAGAGATCTATGTCGTAAGACTCTAGAATCGGAGCGAGGGATTTGAAACCGAAATAACTAAGAATTGCAGAAATGAGACCAGAAATGAATCCGCAGAGCTGTGCTTCGATTAGGAATGGACCGCGGATGAAACTGCGGTCGGCGCCGACGAGTTTCATCATGTAAATTTCTTCGCGACGGGAGAAGATTGCCATACGAATTGTATTGAAGATGATTAGAATAGAAATCGTCAGGAAAACTGCGCCGAGGATTAGGCCGCCATTTTTTGCGATATTCGCCCATGATGTGATGGTGGCGATTTCGGCTTGATTCATGTCGTAAGTTGGTTGATAATCTTCGTCTTCATTGATGTATTGGGTAAATAATTCGTTTTGTTCTACGAGTTGTTTGATAGAGTCCAAGTCGTTTGGATCAAAAACTTTAAAGCGAATTGTGGCCGGCATATTTGCGATCGTTTCTTCTTTTAGGCCTAGGTCGTCGTCATTCATGATTTCTAATAATTCGGCGTATTTTTGGGTTTCCAACTCTAGCTCAACTTCTTCTTCGCTCGTATTAGAAGAAATAGTTTCTTGTTTTACATTTTCATTGCCTGCCAGGAGTTTTGATAGTTTGTCAAGAGTTTCCTCGGTGGTGCCTGGTTTTAAGAAAATTGTAATATCAATTTTGTCTTTGATTGTTGTGGCGGTTTCTGACAACAAGACGCTCGAAAAGACGGTTGTCGCCAAAATCAACAAGGTAATCACCATTACTAAAGTTGATGCGATTGAAAGCCAGATGTTTCTAAAGAAGCTAATAGTGCCATATTTGAACACTCTACGCGTGGAGCGGAGTTTACTTCCGCTGTCTTTTGTTAGGGTGCGGAGATATTTTTTTGTTTGCTTCTTACTGCTTTTGCTTGACTTTTCTTTCATAATGTGATATAATGGTTAAATAACCTTTTTCTTTGCTTTATTTACTAATGGATCCTGTTTTGATATTTCTTTGAGGTAATTCGTGGATTTTTTGGGGGTATTCATTGGCTTTTTGACATTTATTGAAGAATGAGCTGGCTTTAGTTCGACGGTTTGATTTTTGGATGTTTTTTTGATTGGTTTTTCAACGGCTTTCTTTACTGGAATTTGTTGTTTTTTTACTGGAATTGTGGTGATTATCTTTTTTGGCTCAAGTTTTTCGCGATGTAGTTCTGTGTCGGAGCCTGGTTTTTTGAGGATTTGTTCTGGGTCGAGACGATAAAGTCCGTTGGTTTTTTGATCGGAAACAATGCGGCCGTCTTCCATAGTGATGACTCTTTTTTGAAGATGGTTGACGATGGATTCGTTGTGAGTTGTAACGACGAGCGTGGTGCCGAAATCGTTGATTTTTTGAAGAAGGTCGATGATTTCTTTGGTTGTGAGTTGGTCGAGATTGGCGGTTGGCTCATCGGCGATGAGAATTTTTGGTTGGCGAGCGACCGAACGAGCAATCGAGACACGTTGCATTTGACCACCAGAAAGTTGATTGGGGAATTTTTTGGATTGGTCTGAAAGTCCGACGAGCTCTAGGACTTTTGGAACTGTGTTTCTAATTTCTTTATTGCTCATTCCGGCGATTTCTAGGGCAAAGGCAACGTTTTCATAAACTGTGCGACGAGGGAGAAGTTTGAAATCTTGAAAGACAACACCGAGGCGACGACGATAGTGTGGGATGTGACGTTTTTTGACGTAGTCGAGATCAATTCCGCCAACGACGATTTTTCCTGAATCGGGGCGTTCTTCTTTGGTGATCATTTTGGTGAGCGTAGATTTCCCTGCGCCGGATTTTCCAACGATAAATACGAATTCATTTGGAGACACATGAAGAGAGACGTTGTCGAGAGCTGGAGATTTGTCTCCTGGGTATGTCTTTGAAACGCCGTCTAATAGAATCATACTATTATAATAACATAATCATTATGAAAAATCGAGAAATGCATCGATAAAACCTTCGATTTTTCCATCGAGAACAGCATCGGTGTCGGTTTCTTCATATTTTGTGCGAACATCTTTGACGAGTCGATATGGTTGGAGAACGTAGTTTCTGATTTGCTGTCCCCATTTTGCGCTTTCGCCGGCGCGCAATTTATCTATGGATTCGGCTTGTTGTTCTTGTTGCATTTGAGCAAGTTTGCCTCTGAGGATTTCCATGGCTTTTTCTTTGTTTTGGAGTTGAGAACGTTCGTTTTGGATGGCGACGACGGTGTTTGTTGGTAAATGAGTAATACGGACTGCGGAGTTTGTTGTGTTGACTGATTGTCCGCCATGACCTCCAGAATGATAGACGTCAATTCTGAGATCTTTTTCGTTAATAACAATATCGTTTTGATTTTTAATTACCGGCAGGATTTCTACGAGTGCAAAAGAAGTTTGTCGAAGATTGTCGGCGTTGAACGGTGAGAGTCGAACTAGGCGATGAACGCCATGCTCGGACTTCAGGTTTCCATAGGAATGATTGCCGGATATTTCGTAGACGGCGGTTTTTATGCCGGCTTCTTCGCCAGTTGTTCTTTCTAAACAATTTGCTTTGAAATTATTCTTTTCGAAAAAGCGAAGATACATTCTTTCAAGCATACCAGCCCAGTCCATTGCTTCGGTTCCGCCAACTCCGGCTGTAATACGTAAAATTGCATCAGAATCGTCGAATTTTCCAGTAAAGCGTAGTGATTTTTTGAGGGTGTTTAGTTCGGATTCGATGGCGAAAATTTGTTCTTCGATTTCGTCTTTAAGTTCTTCTCCGCCAAGACTGATTAGCTCTTTAATATCAGATAGTTGCGCCCTTAAAATAGTCCACGGTTCGGTTTCGTCGGAAAGATGAGAGAGCTCTTCGTTTTTAGTTTTGGCATTTTCGGGATTCAGCCATAGTTCTGGCTCGGCAACTTCTTTTTCGAGCTCTGAAATTTTTTCGAGTTTTTCGTCGATTTTAAGCTTATTCCATGTTGAATCTAAATCTAATTTGAGCTCTTCTATTTTTTTTTCAATTTCGTGCATTTAAAAATCCCTGAGTTGTTCTTTGATGTCTGGCTGATATTCTGACAATAAATTATAATCGTAATTTTCGTTGGGTTGTTGTACATCGAATGGTAAGCTTGAATAGGATGGTTGTCTCATGCTATATGCGGTGCGTAACTCGTCAATTTCACCGATACACTCAAATGGTTTCATAACTCCTTCTACACCCAGTAATCCTTTAAAAATTTTGATCATCTCAGGATCTAGAAAAAGATCGTTAGGAAATATTACCGATATTTCTTGACGAGATAAAAATGGAGAAAAGAGGAGATAAGAATTTGCGCATTTTGCACATTTATTACACCAGGACAATTCGCTATTGTCGGTGTTTTGTTTATAATTGGCAATATTACATGAACTAAATTTTGTGCCGTATTTCTTCCAGCAATGCTGTACGAACAATTCTGCAATTTTTAATTCGGATAGACCTCGTATTGGAGATCCAATTTTAAGGTCTTTGCAAATTTCTTTAGATACGTATTCTTGAAAGAGCTTTTCAGCTTCCCATGTTTTATTCCATTGGTGATTAACAGGTAAATCATCAATAAAAGCATGAGGCTCGTTTCCTTCGCGTCCGATACTGGTTAATACATAATTTTGACCGTTTAGTATGGCTTGAATGAGCGCAATTGATTCAAGAATGTATGTAATCGGAATATGTCCATTCTTACCATTATTGTTTGTCGATAAAATGATTTTCTCGCGGTCGATTTTGCGTTTGATTATTTGTAATGGCTTGTTTAGTTCATCTAGAATTTTAGGATGAAAATTACTATTTGTTACATATAAAAAGTTCGTGTTCTTTCTTTCCTTTAATAATGTTGCGGTTAGTAACGAATCTTTTCCTCCAGATTGCAAGGATAAAATACCGTTGCCGTTATATTGGATTTCGGTTGGTTTATTCGTGGTTGTTGCCTCAAAATGTGCCAGATCTTTTCTTTTCAGGTTATTTTCGAATGCGAATTGAGACATTCCCTCTTGATAAACTTTATTAAAAAAGCGCGCTTGAAATTCGTTTATTTTTTGCGGTAATATGATTGTTTTTGTTGGATGAATTTTGTAGTATGATGTACCGATTAATATGAAACTTAAAAATAATGCACGATCTAAAAGTTTTTCATCGTATGGTTCGTTGGTATTCTCGAACTGATATGATTCCGTGAAGACAACATTATCAACTCCTTTATAGCTAAAAATTGCAATGTAATTTTTATTGTCGAATCTATAATTTAAAAATTCAAACATTTTATTTTTCTCCTAGACCGTAAACGAGATTTTGATATTGGGTTCCCCGGTCTTCGAAGTTTTTAAACATATCGAAACTAGCAGCTCCTGGGGACATGAGAACGATTGGTTTTTCTTGGTTAGGATGATTTAGTTGATAATTTTCCGCAAGCTTTTTTGCGCGATCTACGGCATCTTTGAGCGATTCAGCAAACTCGAATTTTTCTGGATTTTCGTTTTTTGCGAGTAGAGATTTTGTTTCGCCGATTAGGATGGCTTTCTTGACAGTATTGGATTTAAAAATTGAGGTTTTGTGTGGTGTTAAATCGAGGCCACGATCTTTTCCTCCGGCTATTAGAAAAGTTGGGTGGTCGTGAAATGTTTTTATCGCGACGTCCATTGCTGGTGATGCGGCTGAAAAGTTATCATCGTAATATAAGACATTATTCAGTTCTCGCAGGAATTGACAGCGATGAGGAAGACCTTCGAAGGTTGAAAATATTTCTATGAGCTTTTCTTTATTATTAGATAAAAACGTTTCAAGATCTTGATTGAAGTATTTTGACACAACAAGTAGGGCTGCTTCGGCATTTTCTTTATTGTGATCTCCGGGTATTCTTAGCGAATCAAGTATTTCAGATAGTATTTTTGATTTATTTTTTGCTGGGTAGCTATATTTTTTTGCTCTTGTTTTTTCTGCTATCTTGACTGAATTTTCATTATTTTTAAAATAGACGCAAATATCGTCGGTGGTTTGATATGCAACGATATGTGATTTTGCGTTTAGGTAATCATCGAAGCTATCATGTACATTTAAATGATCTGGTTCTATTCGTAAAACTACTGCATATTTTGGAGATTTTTTAAGATCCCATAGCTGGAAACTGCTCATCTCGTATATAACTACGTCATTGGGATGAATTTCATCTAGGATGTCTATAGCCGGGCTGCCGATATTGCCAACTAAAAAGGCTTTTTTTTCTAATCCGCGTAAAATGGCGGTTATCATTGTGCATGTGGTGCCTTTTCCTTTTGTGCCGGTGACGCCGATGATGGGACATGGACAATGATCGAAGAAATATTTGGTAACAGAATTCCAATCCTTGGAAATTGCTTTGACGCTTGGGCTACGAAAAACATCTTCGTATGGTGCTAAATCGAAGTTTTTTAACTCTTCGCTAGTAAAATTTTCGAATATTTTAAAATCTTTGTTTGATTTTTTGAAATAGTTTTCTACGGCTTTTCCTTCTTTGCCATATCCTAAAATTGCTATAGTCATGAGAATATTATAGCATAGATATCAGAAGGTCAGATAGCTGTCGAGATTGGTGATGACAGATTTTTCGCATGAACTAACCGCAACAAGTGACTTAATGCCACTATCAACAAATTCGCGAGCAAGCGCGACAATTTGATCTTTTGTGACGTTTTTGACGAGGACTGGGATTGAATCAAAATTTTCTACTTCATCATTTTTGAAGAACGATTCAGCGTAGAAGTCGGCGATTTGGGAGACGGTTTGAGCGGACATTTGGAATCTGCCAAGAGTATATTGTTTTGCTGCTTCGAGATCTTTATCTTCAAGGTTGCCGGTGAGGATTTTATTGATTTCTTGTTGAATTAGTTCGAAGAGCGGCTCGGAGTTTTCGATGTTTACTTCACCTTCGAAATCCCAAGATGTCGACATTGATCCGCTGTTGATGCCGCTATCCATACTATAAATTAGACCTTTTTTGCGAGCTTGTCCAAAGATTTTACTATTCATTGTTCCGGTCAAAATATGGTTTAGACAGCATATGGCTTGGACTTCTGCTGGTTCAAAGTGGCGTGGAGAGATCCAGGAAAAACCAAAGGAGATATTACTGGCGTCTTTGCGGCGAATCAATGTTGCTTCTGAGGAGTGAAGATTGTCGAATGGAATTTCAAATCGTTCACCGTGTTTCAATCCCCATTTTTCAAGCATGTTGATGATTTCATGTTTGCGGCGTCGATTGATGTTTCCTGCAATGATAAAGCGCATATTTTCGGATGTATGAGTGCGGCGATAGTGTTCGCGGATATCTTTTAGTTCAATATTTGAAAGAGTTTTGATTCTGTCTGGGAGGCTTGGGACATCTTCGCCGATTGATTGTTGGAGTTTTGGCCAGATAAGTCGAGGATATTCATTTTGGTAGCCGGTTAATTCGGAGCGAATGTTGGATTTTTCGCTTTTCAATTCTTCTTCATTAAATTTCGGTTCGCAGATTGCAAGGCGTTTCAAATCGAGGATGCGGTTCCACTCGAAGTCCGCACATTCCGTTTCGTAACAAACGGAATAGTCTGAAGTCCAAGCGTTGTGATAGGCGCCATTTTTGGTAAATTCAGCTTCGTAATCTTGTTCGCTTTTGAATTTGCCATTTGCGCCAAAGCTGAGATGCTCTACGACGTGGGCGATTTCGGCGAGGTCTTGGTTTTTAGCGTAGCGCATGCCGGCACGGAATTGAACGCGCGTGGACATAACGCTGGCGTTTGGAACGTCAATAAGCAAGCCTTTCATCCCGTTTTTCAGGGACAATTCTTCAACAGAATGTTTCATTGTTCTTTATTATATCATATATTGATGTACTCTTAGATTAATCAAAATATACCCCTGCCAACAGGGGTATATTTGACATTTTCGACTATCTGTGGTATAATGAGAAGATAGGCACCTAACGGCGTTTATTTTTTTTGCCGTTTTTCTTAT
>JAZUHD010000034.1:0-12914 GCA_045641545.1 Candidatus Nanosyncoccus sp. | reverse complement strand
AGATGTTTCTCCGGTTGCGTCGTTCCAGCCACGAGTTTCCTGAATAACTTTTTCGCCGGATTCGAGGATTTTCGTTTGACGTTTGATTTCGTATTCGACGGCACGTTCAACAGAGCGGAAGCTGTTCAGATTTTTCACTTCTGCACGGGTACCAAGTTTTTCGGCTCCTTCTGGAGCAATTGAAACATTGACATCAAAGCGCATATTGCCATTATAGAGATCACCGAAAGAAACGCCGGAGAAAGTCATAATTCGCCAGAGTTCTTTACAATAATCGCGAGCGTGAGTAGCAGAATGAATGTCTGGCATCGAGACAATTTCGATGAGCGGAGTGTCAACACGGTTCAAATCAACTAGAGAATAATTGTCGAAGTGGGACAGTTTTCCAGCATCGCCTTCGAGATGGGCGTGCTCGATGCGAATTTTTTCACCATCTGGAAGTTCGATAAAGCCAGCACCAATTATTGGGGAGAAAAACTGAGTGATCTGATAACCCTTTGGGGAATCTGGGTAAAAATAGTGTTTTCTGTCGAAACGAGATTTTTGATTTATCTCTGCATTCATTGCAAAACCAGCGCGAACAGCGAACTTCACGGCTTCACCGTTTAGACGAGGAAGCATGCCTGGAAGAGCATAATCGACTGGCGAAACACAGGAATTTGGTTCTTTGTCGCGAGCGTCGTTGTCGACTTCGGAAAAAAGTTTAGTTTTTGTTGCGAGCTGAACGTGGCATTCAATGCCGATGGTTGGAATGTATTTTGTCATATTCTTCCTCTCTAAATTGCTCCCAAATCTTGGAGTGCTTGTTTATAGGTTTCTAGTGCATGGTTTGCTTGGTTATATTCAAGCTGAAATCCGTGTTCGTGTGCTATTTGATTGCGAAGTTTGTGGGCGTACCATACGGAATTAAGCTGAGTGAATCTGCTTCCGGAACGCTTCAGGCGATCACCCATGGTTTTTCCCTGGACCCCCATTTCACAGAGCGCTTTGTCGAGGAGTTTGTCCGCCTCAACAACCACCATGTTATAGCTCATTGGGTTCTCTTTTGAAAGTTTGTTCTGGATCTGAAGAAAATCAACTTGATAATCGTCTTTATTGAAGTGATATGGTTTTTTGTTGGTCAAAAGGATAGCAATAAAGACCAATACGCCGATAATAAGGACGGCAATAATAAACGGAATAACACCTCCACCCATTAGATAAGCTCCTTTGAAAATTCGATTAGAGTCTTATCACTGCGGCGTGGGCCGAGAATCTGAAGTCCGATTGGGAGGCCAGATTTTGTTTCTCCGGCTGGAATGGCCAACCCTGGAATTCCGGCAAGGTTGATTGGCGTTGACATGACATCTTCGAGATACATTGCGACCGGGTCGTTAACTTTTTCGCCAAGCTTGAATGGCGGATTTGGGGCGACCGGGGTCAAAATTACATCACATTTCTTAAATGCTTCTTCGTATTCCTTGACGATCATCGTGCGGGCTTTGGCAGCCTTGAGATAATATGCATCATAGGAGCCGCTCGAAAGAACGAAGTTTCCAATCATAATGCGACGCTTGTTTTCTTTCATAAACCCTTCGTCGCGAGTGTTACTGAATAAATCGTCGAGATTTTTTGAGTTTTCTGAGCGGAACCCGTAGCGAATCCCGTCATAACGAGAGAGGTTTGAGGCGACTTCGGCTGGAACAATAACGTAATAGACGGCAAGTGCGTATTTCAAGGTCGGCATGTCAAGTTCAATAATTTCATAGCCTTTCTTCTTGAGGTCTTCGGTTTTTTTCTTCAGAGTCTCGCGGATTTCTGAATCTACGGAGTCATTGTCGAAATCTTTGATAATGCCAACTTTTTTCACCTTGTCGGCTGGGCCGTCATAAAAGTCGGGGAGGGTCGTCAAATCTTTTGGATCTTGATGAGCACAAATTTCCATCAAGAGATTCATATCTTCTGGGGATTTCGTGAAGAATCCCATCGTATCGGTCGATGAAGCCATTGCGACCACACCATAGCGGCTATTTGCGCCGTATGTCGGTTTCAGGCCATAGATTCCGTTAAATGAGGCTGGCTGACGAATTGAACCGCCGGTATCTGAACCAGTTGCGAATTGAACAATATCGAGTGCAACCGCAACAGCGGAACCACCGGAAGAACCTCCAGCAACGCGAGTTTGATCTTTTGAGTTCAATGTTGGGCCGAAATATGAGTTTTCTGTCGAGGAACCATGCGCAAAAGCGTCGAGATTGGTTTTGCCAATCAAAATTGCATCTTCGTTTTCTAGCAAGGTTGCAACGGTTGCATTGAAAGGGGCCTCGAAGGGTTCGAGGATATGGGCAGAGGCGGTCGTTGTGCCGACTTTTGTCAAATAATTATCTTTCAAAGCATACGGAACACCGGCGAGACGGCCGACTTTTTCGCCGTTTTTGATTTTTTTATCGATCGCTTCGGCTTTTTTTAATGTTTCTTCCTTATCGCAAATATAGGTGAAAATGTTGTAATTTTTACAACATTCTAGCTTTTCGAAGGCCTTTTTGACCATTTCTACTGCAGAATTGTCTTTTGTTGCTATTTTCATATCTACAAAACCTTTGGAACTTTAATTTGATTGTCTTTTTCTTCTTTTGTAAGCTTCAAAAGAGCTTCTCTGTCGGCATCTTGTGGGAGAATTTCGTCCGCACGCCAGACGTTTTCCATTTCAAAACATTGAAATGTTGGCTCAACGCCTTCTGTATCTAGCTCATCAAGCTGAGAGATGTATTTGATAATGTTTTCAAGATCGCCGCTCAAAGAGTCAGCTTCTTCGTCGGAAACTGAAAAATTCGACAATCCTGCTAAATGTTTTATTTCCTCGCGAGTAATTTTCATCTCAATAATTATACCACATTTTTCATTGTCGCACTATGCTATAATATGCTTATGAAATTCGAACTCGTAAGTAAATACCAGCCGACCGGCGATCAGCCAGAAGCTATTCGTCGTTTGACGGATGGTTTGCGCGCTGGAGTACGAGAACAAACATTGCTTGGGGTGACTGGCTCAGGCAAAACTTTCACAATGGCTAACTTAATTCAAAATTATCAGAGACCAACACTTGTTCTTGCTCATAACAAAACTCTTGCTGCACAACTTTATTCTGAATTTCGGGAATTTTTTCCAAAAAATGAAGTTCATTATTTTGTATCCTATTTCGATTATTACCAGCCTGAGGCATATATCGCTTCGACCGATACTTATATCGAAAAAGATTCGATGATAAACGAAGAGATTGACCGTCTGCGCCATGGGGCAACAGAGGCACTCTTGACACGTCCAGATGTAATCGTTGTTGCTTCGGTGTCTTGTATTTATGGCATTGGCTCACCAGCGCATTATACCGAAATGTCTTTACCTTTAAAACGAAAAAACGGCACTTGGGTAAAAATTGGTGAAAATACAAAGCCCGTACTCCAAGATGAATTTATTCGGACACTCGTGAAGATGCAATATCACCGAAACGATCTCGCGTTCGAACGTGGAAATTTTCGCGTAATGGGAGACACAATTGATCTGTTTCCGGCTAGCGGAGAGTGGGGGTATCGCTTCGAATTTGGATTTGATAATTTGGAGATTGTGAAAATTATCGACCCTTTGACTTGCGAAGTGCGCGAAAAGCCCGAATATCTTCATATCTTTCCAAACACACATTATGCAACGCCGGAAGAAGATTTGGAAGAAGCGCTTGAAAAAATTGAGAAGGAATATGAGGAGCGACTCGATTATTTTGAGCGACATGAGAAATTTCTCGAAGCGCAAAGACTTTCACAAAGAACAAAGTATGATCTCGAAATGTTACGCGAGACGGGTTTTGTGAAAGGTATTGAGAATTATTCTCGCCATCTTGAGGGGCGAAAGGCCGGGGAACCTCCTTCTACGCTTCTCGATTTCTTCCCCGATGATTTCTTATTGCTTGTCGATGAGTCACATATGACGCTTCCTCAGGTGCGTGGCATGTATAATGGCGACCATGCGCGAAAATCCACCCTTGTTGAATATGGCTTTCGTCTACCAAGCGCCCTTGATAATCGCCCATTAACATTCAATGAATTTGACAAACATATTAATCACGCAGTGTATGTCTCGGCGACGCCTGGGGATTATGAACTTTCTCATTCGCCAGAGCCTGCGGAACAAGTAATTCGCCCAACCGGACTGCTTGATCCGGAAATCGAAGTACGCCCGATTGAAGGGCAAATTGACAGCTTGATGGAAGAAATTGACCGAAGAATCGCAAAGAAGCAGAGAACGCTCGTGACAACCCTGACAAAGAGAATGGCCGAGGATTTGACCGATCACCTTAAAGAAAGAGGCGTTAAGACCGCCTACATTCATTCCGACGTCGACACGTTAGAACGCGGAGATATTCTTCGAGATCTACGAACAGGCGTTTATGATGTCTTGGTTGGTATAAATTTACTTCGTGAGGGACTTGATTTGCCAGAAGTTTCGTTGGTTGCAATCTTAGACGCCGATAAGGAAGGGTTTCTACGTTCCGAATCCGCACTAATTCAGACAATTGGTCGTGCAGCAAGACATGTTGAAGGAAAAGTTATTATGTTTGCCGACCACATTACTGAATCAATGGAAAAAGCTATTTCCGAAACAAATCGGCGCCGTGAAATTCAGAAAGAATATAACACATTACACAAGATTACTCCGCGTTCGGTTGCTAAGGAGATTTCTGCTGGGCTACGGGCGATTATTCCCGAAAAAGAGATTAAAAACGAACTCGACATTCGAAAAGTGCCAAGAGAGGAGATTCCAAAATTACTCAGGAACTTGGCTTCGGAAATGCAGTTGGCTGCCGCAAATCTTGAATTCGAGAAGGCAGCTGCGATTCGTGATGAGATTGAAAGGATTAAGAAAGAGAAGTAGAAACATTTCTACTTTATCCTTTCATTATATCACACTTATGCTTTTTTGTCAATTTCGTATCTATTGCGGTAGAAAAATCGGCCTTTCGGCCGGTCTTTCTCGCTGACGCGCGCCCACCCTGGGGCACATATTGTTTGTTTTAATCCGCTGTTTGTTTTAATAAAGTCTCCACACTCCACTAATTTCTCAGTGGAACCCCGTGAAGCGTATCAGCTTATGTTTATAATACATAAAGATAAGCGCTTTGTCAAGAATATTTTCTAATAAAACGTTGTAATTTTTACAACATTTTATTTGTATGGTTTTGGCTGATTTACCAGTCTTCAACGAGTGTAAATTCTTTGCCTGCAATAGAGATAATGGATTCCGGCTCGGCCCCCATTGAGGTTAATTCGGCGCGAATTCCAAGTTTTTTCATGATATCGCGAAGGCGATTAACCGAAGCATAATTATTCATATCCGTTCTGCGAGCAAATTTTTCGATTTTTTCACCAGTAACGATAAAAATTCCATCTTCAGTTTTTTCGACCTTGAAATTATCTTTATAATCTTCTTCTTTAAGAGAAATTGTCGGAATATTGTCCAAACTCTCTTCGATAACATCTTCGACTGCTTCCGCTTTCTTTTCGTTAATCTTTTCTTTCAATGCGCGCAAGAGTTCGTTGAGACCCTGATGAGCCAAGGATGAAATAACAAAAATCGTCACGTCTGGGTTTTTAGCAAGAATCGAGTTTTTTTGCATTTCGATTAATTCACCATCAAGCCCTTCGGTTTTCGTCAGGGCAACGATTTCTGGACGATCTTTCAAATCGGAATATTTATCCAGTTCTTTACGGATTATTTCATAGCTTTTCCCTGCATCGTCAGAATAAGAATCAATTAGATGAAGCAAGACAGACGTGCGGTCGACATGGCGAAGAAAATCATGGCCCAAACCTTTCCCTTCTGCGGCGCCTTCAATAAGGCCAGGAATATCAGCAATCAAAATATCTTTCTTGTCAATTGTTGCAACGCCAAGATTTGGAACAATAGTTGTAAATGGATAATCAGCAATCTCAGGTTTTGCATTTGAGACGACAGAAAGAAATGTCGATTTTCCAGCATTCGGAAGACCAACAAGTCCAACATCGGCAAGGAGTTTCAATTCTATCTCGGCCTCATAGGCTTCGCCTGGTTCGCCAACTTCAGCAATAATTGGTGCTTGGCGAACACTAGATTTGAAATGAGCATTACCAAAGCCACCATCTCCGCCTTTTGCTACTACAGCTTCTTCTCCATCTTTGGTAAGATCGGCAATTATTTTACCATCTTTTTTACAGATTGTACCAATTGGAACTTCGATAATTAGGTCTTTGCCACTACGGCCAGCAGAACGAGTACCTGAACCGTTTTTACCGTCTTCAGCCTTCAGCTCAGGAGTAAAACGTAAATCAAGAAGCGAACCAGTATCTTTGTCGGCACGAAAAATAATCGAGCCACCTTTTCCGCCGTCGCCACCATCTGGGCCACCCTTTGGGATGTAGATTTCATGACGAAAAGATACAGCACCATTTCCGCCCTTACCAGCCTGTAGATTAACTTTTACTTTGTCGACAAATTGCATATCTAAATTATATCATTTTTTTGGGAATTTTCAACTAGTGAATGTAATTGAAGTTGCCTACCCTAGAAGCAGGAATTTCTGCCTCAGTAACACGGTATGCTGCGTAACCATAGTTCATTTCGCGGACGGTAATGGAACCATCGCTATTCACGGCAGTAACGTAACCGACGTGACCATACCAACCAGCCGTTGTTTGAAAAACCGCACCAACTTCCGGGGTCCGATCGACGCGATAGCCATAGGACGACAACGTCCTTGCCCAAGAATAGGCATTTCCAAGTGATGCACTAGGTAGCGCACCAAGAGAGCGTGAATCTGTCGCGCGCATATACCATGCATACCATGTACATTGACCAGCAACCATTTTGTTTCCTGGTGAATTAACATAAAATCCGGTCGCAATCGTACGCATGTTTTGGCGATCATTAGATGAGCCAGAATAAGTATAAGAATAAGTATAAACGACTGGTGCAACATATTCAGGACGCTCGGTTTCCGGGAGCGTGCCGCCAGGGAGAACAATCGTTGAGCCTTCAACGAGGTTTGTGTCTTTTTCCAAATCGTTACATGTAATAATTTTCTCAACATCTGAACCATATTTAGACGCTAGAGATTCAATCGTGTTTCCAGCCTTTACCTTATAAACAATACCTTGGATGCCTGGAACCAATAGTGTCTGGCCAACCGACACGTCTTTTGTTTTCATGCCATTACTCCAGCGAATTTGATCTGTCGTAACTCCGAATTTTGATGCGATTGAATCCATCGTCTCGCCATTCGAAACAACATAGTTATTTACGCCACAGCGAAATCCAACATTCGTGATATCGGAGTATTCTTTCTTCTCGAGTTTATTCGCCGCCGTCTGTCCAGACTCGTTCATTACCGTCACGATGACATAATTTGATGATATTGTATCCGTTGAAGCAAGATTCATTGAATCTGCAAGCGAGGCGACAACATAGAACTCTGACAATTGATCGGTCGAAACGCTTTCGAAGTTATTACTGGCAAGCGATTCCATTTTCAACGTGCTTGTGTCTGTGGTGGTTTTATCTTGAGAACCAAAAAAGACAACTATAAAAACAGCCAGAAACGCACAAAAATATGGCAAAATTGGCTTTAATTTTGAAAAAATCGCAGTTTTTATAGATTTCTTTATCATAATTGAACATTACAGTACTCTTGACAATACTGGACGATATTCTGCTGATGCTCTGAGTCTGTAGTTCCATAATACATCAAACCATCGTCGCCTGTCAAGAAGTAAAGATAAGGGGTATCAGCAGGTTCAGCAGCTGCTAATAGTGCAGTAAGGCCAGGATTTGAGATTGCTCCACAAGGAAGACCCACGTTAACTCGGGTATTATAACAAGAGTCGATTGCTAAAATTGCTCCGTTATCAATATATGTTTCACGATTTGGATCTAGCACATCTGCAGCATACGATGCGGATGCGTCGCTTCCTAGCGTCATTCCGGCTGCTATCCGGTTATAAAATACGCTCGCAACCTCTTTCATAGCATCTGCGGTCGATTCTCTTTGTACTACCGATGCAAGAATAACTCCTTGGTGAAGAGTAAGATTATGTGCTGCAAATTTTTCTATCAAATTATTCTCGTCGACAGCTTTTTGAAATTCACCTAGAAACGCTTCAATTATCGATTCAACACTCGCATCAGCTATAAACTCAATTGTTTCACCGTAAATATACCCTTCTAGAGAAGCATCTTCTGGTTTTGATTCTAAGAATGGGAAATCATACTTTTTCAAGAGCGCATCGTTTATTTCTTGTTCAGAGTAGCCATTTGAAAAGAGAAGCTGCTTAAAATCTGTCAGCGTATTTCCCGGGATCGTTGTGAGACGAAAGACTTCTTCATCGGTATCTCCGTCAATCATTTTTTGTGCAATTTTTTGAACAGACATTGCTTTGTTGAAACTATATTTTCCGGCTTTGTATGAGTCAGAATATCCGTTTATCTTTGAAAAAATACCAAAAGTAAATTGATTTTGAATTAACTCATGCTCCTTTAATGTGTTAGCAATATCAGAAACCGTCATACCTTCTTCAACTATAATTGACGTCGAAACACATGCTTCATGGTTGGGCGTTTCATCACAGTTTATGTCTGGAATAACAGCAGTTAGCGAACCATTGTAGATGAAGACCATAATGGCTCCAAAAATTCCAGCCGCAAAAAAGACTAACAGAATAGTAAGGATGATTGGCTTCTTTTTCTTTTTCTCATTTTCCATCTTTTTTTTTACAACTTTCTTTACTTCTTTGTTTATTATATTTGTTTCATCTTTTTCTTCAACTATATTCTCGAATTTTTCTTCGGACTCGTGATAACTTTCAAGGAAATCTTGAAGAATTAGTGTGGCAGCCTCAGCATCAATATCTCCTTTTGCGAAATTACCTTTCCTGTTTTTAAGGTGTTCTTCAGCCATTACCGATGTAAGTGATTCATCTTGGAATCGCACTTTTGAATTTGGTAGTTCTTCTTTTAACTGTTTTGCAAATTCGCGACTATATTGGCTTTGAGCCGTTTCTTCCCCGCTAGAATTTCTTGGCAAGCCAATTAAGAAATTTTCCGCATTATAAAGTCGAGAAATTTTCTTGATTTTCTCAAATTCAGTACCATCAACTTCCACGGTACCAAGTTTGATAGCGATTTTAACCGACGAATCGGCGCGCGATACGCCGATTCGCTTTGTGCCTACATCGAGACCAATTAATTTCATTATTGCTCTCTGTTTATGGTAATATGAACTCTGTCTTTTTCGGAAGGAATATTGTTGAGCAAAATGGATGTGTCGATATAGGTTTTATCTTTATCAACTCCAGGGATCATCATTATTTGACCTTTCGCATCTCCGACTTTCTTTCCTAATATTTTTTCTAGAATTGATTCTTCTGAAATCTTTGGTCCGACTTTATAAGTCGTCTTTAGTTTGCCAGAATAACCGTTTTCATATTTATTAAAACGATCAATATATGGTTCACCAATTGAGAAAATTTCTTGATCATCGGAAACTGAAACTTTTGCCTTGATAAACTCCTCAATCCGCACTAGGTCAATAGTATACATTTTGTAAGTTGTTTTCGAAGTAATCTTTGCCGTTTGACCTTCTTTAACTTCTTGGCCAATTTCTGGACTCACGGCAATATCCGATGTTTCGGACGCAAAAGTTGTGTCTAGAGGCAAAACTGTTTCTGGCATTTTTTGTCGTAATACTTGCTTCCCGTCAATTTCGGTTTGACCGCCTAATTGCTGCTTGGCAGCATCTACGTCGGATTGCTGAATAACGGTTACTATTTGAGTTGTTCCGCCTGAGATTTCGCTATCATTCGAGACTATAATTGCCTTGACGATCGGTTGAGTCGTGAAGTCATACGACCAATTCACGCTGTAATCTTTCAAATTATATTTTTCGCCAGGTTCCGTAGCCTCTATTTTGACTGTCTCCGAAATTACACATCCATTCTTTTTCCAAACCTTGCCCTGCTCGGTAGCATTAAGGCTCTCATCTACGTTTTCACATATCGAATCTTCACCTTCCCAGAAGATTGTTTTGTCTTCCGTTGCGACGTATTTTTTGTCGCCTAGAGAAAACTCTGCCCCTTTCGGGATAACCTGTTTTCCCGATTCATCGTTCAAATAATCAAACGATACAGCAATATCGAGTTCGCCGCTCGCTTTTTCACCAATATCCTTTTGGCCTGTTGCTTGAAAAACTACTTCACTTTCAGAAGTCTCAGTAACTTCTTCTAGCAAAAATATTCCAGCAGCTGCATTTTCTTCGTTTTGATTCGTTGTAAACGTGACATATTCAGAGAAATTGTTCCCTGAGCTTTGTTTGATTGTAATAAAGACGTTTGCTTCGGGAGCAATTACAAAAGCGTAAATTAGAAAGCCAATTAAAAGAACGGCAGCAATCATGATGATAATAAATGCTTTTTCTTTGCCTTCGATCCATGGGAATTTTTCGGCTAGTTTGCTTTTTCCTTTTTTCTTGTCTTTTTTATCTGATTTTTTAGCCGCTTTTTTATCGTCTTTTTTTTCTTCTTTGTCTTCCTCTTCTTTAGCGTCTTCTTCATCAGTTCCTTCGTCTTCCGTTTGAACCGGTTTAACAAAATCTTCAGCAATTTCTGCGGCTTTTTTGGGCGTGGTTTCGAGTGATTTCAGATCTTCATCTGTTGGAATATATGGGCGAGATTGCAAGTCATCGGCAACTGGAAGATGGACAGACGCAGCAAGTTTCATAAGCGCTGGATCAGAAGTGACAAGAACAGGGACTTTTTCGCATTCTTCGCATGTTTTAACAATTAGTTTAATATTGACAGCACTACGGAGAATCCCAGCTGGCTGCGGAGGAACTATCGCGATGATTTTATTTTTTGCGGATTTTATTTCGGCAATAACATTCGTGATGTCGTCCTCAGGTGAAATCGAAATAACATCTTTATTCATAAACTAAATATATCACATTTTTTGCCGCTTGTGTTAAAATATAAACATAATGAGTTTGTTTGGAAAAAAGAAGATTCCCGTTCAACAAGTTGAACTTGCTCCAGCGCCGCCAAAAGGCGATATTGCTGACACATCAAAATTAGCACACACTGCGCTCGATGCTATTAAAGATGGCGTACTTATCGTTGATCAGAAAAATTGCATCAGACTCATCAACCCAGCTGCACTTACTCTTATTGGTGAACTGGATAAAGATTTGGTAATTGGAATGGATGCCGGACTTTCAATTCATCTTGAGGACGAGAATGGAGCAAAAATCGCTGACGAAACAAGTCCCGTTCTCCATGCTTTGAGAACCAACCAACCTTTTGAATCTCGCGATTTCATCTTATTGTCCAAGGAAAACAATCAGAAATTTCCCGTCGAAATTGCCGTAATTCCAACCGGATCTGTCGAATCGGATCGAATCGTAACAATTCGCGACATTTCACGCGAAAAGAACGAGGGTGATGCGCAATTCGAATTTATTTCCACAGCTAGCCACGAAATGAGAACTCCAGTTGCATCGATCGAAGGTTATTTAGGGCTCGCATTAAATCCTCAGACTGCAACAATTGATGATCGTGCACGTGGATATCTTGAAGCTGCACATAAATCCAGCGAGCATCTTGGTAAACTTTTCCAAGATTTGCTAGACGTAACAAAACTTGATGATCAAAAAATACAACCGCACTTCATTCCTATTGAGCTAATAAGTTTCGTTCAACAACTAACAAATAATTTGACTGAGAAGGCTCGCGAAAAAAATATTACATTAACATTTGGCCCAAAGGCGCCATTACCAAGCTCAACAAAAGCTTTGGTGCAAACAGTTTATGTTTATGTCGACCAGAGGTATTTGAATGAAATTGTCTCGAATTTAATCGAAAACGCGATAAAATACACGCCTGAAGGAAAAAATATCTGGGTAAACACTACGACCGACGATAGTCGCGCTATTATTTCCGTAGAAGATACAGGAATTGGTATTTCCGGAACCGATCAACAGCATATTTTTCAAAAATTCTATCGTGCTGACAATTCTCAAACTCGAGAAATTGGCGGTACTGGACTTGGTCTTTATCTTGTTAAACAAAGGACCGAAGCGCTCCATGGTTCAGTCTGGGTCGAAAGCATCTATGGGAAGGGTTCAACTTTCTTTGTTGCCTTACCGCGTTTGACTCCTGAGGAATATCAAAAAAGAAAAATCCAGTCCGACAATGAGTCTCAAATGATGAAGGATGAACAAATGAAGGATTATCAAGAGGCCGCTCCTTCGCAAACGACTCAGGTCATCGCTCAACAAATTCCGGCCCAGACTAATGTTACTGAGCAGCTAATTCAACAACCCGCTCAAAGTCAAGTTACTGAACAGGTGGTCCAGCAACCAATCCAGCCACCGGTTTTGAATCAGGCTATACAGCAAGATTATCAAGTTTATACACAGCCTCAAACAATTCAGGCGACTAGTGCAAATTATAGCCAAGTACAGTCATCTAATACTCAGCAAGGTCCAGCAAGTTACAACCCACTATTCAGCCAAGGAACACAGCCTCAACAACAACAACAACCACCAGTTGAATATCTGCAAGGTATGCAACAACAGCAAGTTCAAGGCCAAGATGTTGCTCAAATACAAGCTCAGCCTATACAAGATAACCAAAATATAATACAATAACCATAAATGGAGGAATTATGCCAAAAGTAATGATCGTCGAAGACGACAACAGTTTAAGAGAAATTTATAGCATTCGTTTGACTGCTGAGGGATACGAAGTTGTTTCCGCCGCCGATGGCGAAGAAGCGCTCGCAATGGCAGTACGCGAAAAACCAAATCTAATTTTGTCCGATGTTATGATGCCGAAAATCTCAGGATTTGATATGCTCGATATTTT
>JAZUHD010000033.1:0-2615 GCA_045641545.1 Candidatus Nanosyncoccus sp. | reverse complement strand
GCATTACTTCAGGCGTCAGGCGGGACAACTTCGGTAGGTTCCCCAAGTATGCCGTTGTAGGCCTGTATGTTGCCGAGCACTTCCCAGTCTTTTTCCTGAGAGGCTCTTTTCACGATGGCACGAATGACGGCATTCAAGCCTGGGCAATCGCCACCACCGGTGAGAACGAGTAAGCGTTTCATTGTTTATTATCTTTTTGTGGTAATTAATTATAAAATCTGAACCCAATCATCGGAGAAATGAATTTGTTTCAATGTCTCTTCAATGTCAAGTTTTGGAGGTTGCTTAATTCTGAATTTCACAGCATTTGTGGGAACGTGTGTATGAATGGTAAACTGAGAACCATGAGGCTGCCATGTGAACTTGGGCTCATTTGTTTCAATCTCCACACCTATCAGATTTCCGTTCTTGTTTTCTTCCCAACGGTAAGAACTTGCTACAAATCGATGGTTTTCTTCTTCGAAAAGAGTATATGTAAGCAAATCTTCGCTGCGAACCAAGATGGATGTTCGTAATGGATTATAATAGTCCTGAGCAATGTTAACACGTTCATTCCAAATATTCAATACGGCTCGCCCTGTTGCTTCAATATCTTCATGGGGATTATTTATCCCATACGAATAATCGGGAGAACAACGTCCACTAATCAATCGAATTGAAGCATTGGAACGATGGGGATTTTTTGCTTTGACGGTTTTCATCGACCAAGCCATTTTGTTAAATGTTACATCTGCAATTCCTACTGGTGATTGTAAATGTGTTCCACCTATAGCTTCTGCGAAAACATTTCCCCATTCATCTCCTGGTAAGTCTTTGTAACCTACACATAATAAATAAACGAGTTTTTTACCAATTTTTTTGATAATTTCTTCCGGAATCTCATTGATAGGATAAGGTTCGTGGGTAATCAGGCGTTTAGAATCTCGTAATTTTGGATGTTCCATACTTCAGTTCATATTTAGTATATAATCAATTTTTTGAGCTATTTCTCTTATCATAGGTACAGCAACACTATTCCCCGTCTGACGACGAATTTCTCCATGTGAAACTGCTATTTTATAATTATCAGGGAACCCTTGTAAACGCAATAATTCACGGGAAGAAGGCCTACGCTTTCCATTTACTAGTAAATAGTTATAACTAGCTCCAGTGCGTAGGGCACAAGCGTAATCAAGAATTGAAACATTTCCTGCTTTGTTTTCATGCCAAATTGAAGGATAAAAGACACGTTTGTTTTCCGTTTGTTTTTTGCGTTTGGCAAGAATCATCTCTGAAGCAAATAGCGAAGGGTCAACTTCGTCATCTTTTTCTAATACTTTTTCGAGAGAATGTGGTTTTTTTGTGAAATCAAAACTAAATTTGTCAATTTGACTTTGACTTTGAAACCCGACAATGATAACACGCTCGCGTTTTTGCGGTAATCCAAAATCAAGAGCATTTAGTACTTGCCATTTTACGTGATAACCTAATTCATCAAGAATGCGAAGAATTGTCTTGAAGGTACGTCCGTGGTCGTGTGTGGTCAATTGTTTCACATTTTCCAATAAAATGGCTTGTGGACGATGCCGTTCTAAAATAGTGGCAACTTCGAAAAACATTGTTCCACGAATATCATCAAAACCTTTCATTTTCCCCATAATTGAAAAAGCTTGACATGGAAATCCTGCCAATAAAAGATCAAAATGTTGAGGAATATGTTTCTTAGTTGACTCTTTTGTAATATCGCCAAATGGCATTTCACCAAAGTTGGCGAAATATGTTTGTTGAGCAAATTTATCCCATTCTGAAGAAAACACACATTTGTATCCTAATTCGTTGAATGGAAGTCGAATTCCTCCGATGCCTGCAAACAAATCAATTAATGTGTGTTTACTTCGTTGTGGATTTGGAAAAGGAACATTAAAAAAATCTTCGAATAAATTGTATTGTCCTGGATTCTCGGCAACCATTGAAGCAAAATCTTCAGACAAATCATATTCAAAATCAGAATGTTGACTTTTTTTTCTTTCCAAAAATTCAAGAATTGCAGCTATGATTTCTTCTCTCTGATTTTTTGTAGCTGTATCATTTCCTTCAAGGCTTCCGTTATGCAAATATTGGCTCAATACGGCCATCTGGTTCTCGTATGAAGTTTCTCCATAAAACTTTAAACCAGTTTTTTCATCGATTTCTTCTGGAAAATCAGATAACCGTATTGCCTCTATTTGTTTTTGCTTTGCCATAATTTAATAATTCATTTTGCACTTATAGCAATCTGCAACTCATCCAACTGTTCCTGCGAGATGGCTGACGGCGAACCGCTCATCACATCGCGGCCAGAGTTGTTCTTCGGGAAGGCGATAAAGTCGCGGATGCTGTCGGCGCCACCGAAGAGCGAGCAGAGACGGTCGAAACCGAAGGCCAGACCAGCATGAGGCGGTGCGCCAAACTCGAAGGCACCCACCAGGAAACCGAACTGCTCCTGAGCCTTTTCATCGGTGAAGCCGAGGGTGTGGAACATCTTGTTCTGCAAGGTGCGGTTGTGGATACGGATGGAACCGCCGCCGACTTCAACACCATTCATCACGATGTCGTAAGCATTGGCGCGGATGTCACCCCACTTGGTTGGGTCGTCG
>JAZUHD010000032.1:0-19009 GCA_045641545.1 Candidatus Nanosyncoccus sp. | reverse complement strand
CTTGATCTTTATTCTGGGGTTGGGACGATTGGCTTTTCGGTGGCAAGAGATAGGGATTTGACGCTTGTGGAGTGTAATAAAGATGCGTATCGAGAATTGGAGAGAAACTGCTTCGTGGCTGGGGGTTTCCCCGAATCGAATTTTTTCTCAACGGGCTTACGGCGCGCCTCATCATCTTTACAACGGTTAGGCGAAAACATGTCGGACGACATGTCCTCCTCCGGTTTGCGTAACGGTTGTGAAGATAATAGAGGGCTATTCGTATGTAGTGGAAAAATTGATTCGGGAAAAACGTCAAGAATTCATCCTATTTTGGCGAAATCGGAAGATGTTTTGGAGTATATTGAGCCGGAAATGACTGTGATTTTGGATCCGCCTCGGGCCGGCTGTGATAAAAAACTGTTAGAGCGAATTTTGAGTATTTTGCCGCCAAAGGTAATTTATTTGTCTTGTAATCCGGCGACGCAGGCGCGGGATGCGGCGATTTTGGCTGAAAAATATCATATAAAAAATATGAAGGCGTTTAATTTCTTTCCAAAAACGCCTCATATTGAGAATTTAGTTGTTTTTGAACGAAATTAATCTAATTTCAGATTATTGGCAATTGCGGTCATTTCTTCGCTAGAAAGTTCGAGGATTTTGCCATATTGCCAGTCTTTGTCGAAAGACATAAGGTGGACGTGGGCGTGCGGAACGTCGGTGCCGATGACTTTCACAAGGGTGCGTTTATCAGTTTTTTTCTCCATGTGTTTGGCAAGTTTTTTAACGGTTTTCCAGAGTGCTTCATAATAATCGTCCGGCAGATCATAGATTTTGTCGCATTCGAGTTTTGGAACGACCAAAGTGTGACCTTTTGTTTCTGGGTGGATATCAAGAAAAGCGAAGGTTTTTTCGTCTTCGTAGATTTTGTAGCAAGGAATTTCTCCTGCAATGATTTTTGAAAAGATTGTACTCATGAATTAATTATAACATGAAAAAATCCCCCCTTCGGGGGCGGGATTTAGAATTTGATTTTGGCGTTGCGTTTTCTGTCTTTTCTGAAAAGTGGGAGAAGGACGATTGTGGCTATACCGATTACGCTGATTGCAATAACAATAATACAGATAACCGTAACTACCTTGTTTTTTTCTTCTGTATTTTCGGCTTTTTCAAGATTTTCTGCTACGCCGAGCGGTTCGGTTTTTTCTTCTTCTGCGCTGCGGATTTCTTCCATGATTTCGGCGCGGATGCGTTCGTAATCTTCTTCGGTGAGAACGGATTTAGACTCTTCTTTTTCTGATTTTTCCTTTTCTTCCTCGGCTTTTTTGGCTTTTTCAAGGATTTCTTCCTCGGCTTTTTTGGCGAGAGCTCTTTCTTGAGCCTGCTTTAGGCGCTCAGTGAGATTTTCGTCAATTTCTTCATTTTCTGTCTTTTCTTCCATCTTTTCTTCTTTTTTCTCATCTTCTTTTTGTTCTGGGGCATCTTCTACGATTTCTTCGGTTTTTATCTCGGGTTTAGCGATTTTAATTTTTGCTTGAGCAAAATTTTGAGAAAAACACAATGTCATGATGGAGAGGATGCCGACAAGAGCTACTGGCAAGATGGTTTTTGTCGGTTTTTTGTTCTTCCCTAATCTATAATCAGAATTACTCATTAAATCTATTATACTTATTGTTATTTTAACGTCAAGCGTTTTATTTTTTGTTATAAAAAAACGGAGTATTTTGCTCCGTTTTTGAGATTAACTATTTTTGGTGAGTGCTTCGATTATTTTGCTGGTAGGAAGGGCGATAAATACATTGGTTTCGGCGTTTTTTGCGTGAATTGCAGCTACTTCACCCTCTGCGGAGATAACCGTAACCGAAAGGATATTACCGCTTGTGTAGATGATTTTTATTGATGCTGTATTGCCGTGGCGGTTTGCTTCGTCTGCTTCTTGTTGCATATCGAAACTAAATGGTGTGAGCTCGGACATGAACAGACTATTTATGAGTTTGTTTTCAAATTTTTCGTCTTCGACGATGATGGCTGTTATTTCGCTTTCCATAATATTCTGACCTCCTAATGTACTAGACTGGTGTCTGTTGTCTAATTATAACATATTTTTGAGAAAATGTATTTTTCTCTTTCAACTTGTATTGAATGAGTATCTTGATATCGTTGCATATTTTAGATTAATTGGCTTTTTTCAAAAAAAGTAAGCCTCTGCTTTGCAGTGGCTTACTTTTGATGCGGAATATTGGCAATTCCGCTTCTCTGACGCAAAGCTGTTTTGTGTAGAGAATTCTCCCTTGCATTAAGAGCAACTGCGCCATCTCCTTGTTTTTTTCTTTGAAGATTTCAAAACTTCGTAATCTGGCTGCAAGTTCCTTATCGTATTCTTCGATATCTGTAATGTGTTGTTCGTATGTGTCTATGTCTTCAAATTCTAAATTATCTGGAGATGTTGCGTTGGCAATTTCTTTTGCTGCGGCTTTTAGGACTCCGTTAGGAAGTGCTGCGAAATCACTGAAAGCTCTAGTGGTAGGATTTTCCGATGATTTTTTCTTCCGAGCCTTGTTCGTCAACTATTTTGCTTTGTTCTTCTGAAAAGATTTTTATGGAATCGGCGGAGTTTTTAGGGGCTGAAACTAAATCTCTCATATTATTTTCATCTTTGTGAGATGAAGGAATGCCATGATGAAAACTGCGTCTTACGGCGGTTAAGGCTTTTTCCGACTTGTTCTGAATTGCTGTTTTCCATAGCCTCTGCGTATCCATCGTCGTCTCTGTAATTTTCGCTATTGTTTGGGAATTTTCCATGTTTCCCCTTTTTGTTTTTGTTATTTGATTTATGCTCGGTGTAGCACGAATGATCGATTTTGTCAAGATGCTTATGGCTACAACAGATTAAATCAAAAATTTATGTGTTTTCTTTATGTTTTTATTAACGGGGGAAATATGGTATGATAGTTGTATGAAATTTGCTAGCAGTTATGAACCGGGGGAATTTGAGGCAGATATCTATGCTGCCTGGGAATCAAGTGGCGTTTTTAAGCCAAAAATAAAAACTTTTGCAACAGATGACGACAATGATGGTGTCGATGATCGTGTTGAAGGAAAGGATAATCCGCGTGGATATTCGATTGTAATGCCTCCACCGAATGCGAATGGAAATTTACATATTGGACACGGACTCACGATTGCGGTTGAGGATTCCTTGATTCGCTATAATCGTTTGAAAGGTTTGGCTTCTTGGTATATTCCTGGTGCTGATCATGCTGGTTTTGAGACTTGGGTGGTTTATGAACGTAATCTAGAAAAAGAAGGGCATACTCGATTTGAGTATAGCCGCGATGAGCTTTATCAAAACGTGTGGAATTTCGTTGCGGAACAGAGAGGAAATATGGAACTTCAGGTTCGTTCTCTCGGTGCTAGCTGTTCCTGGGATGATTTGACTTTTACGCTTGATGAAAATGTGATTGATCGAGTTTATACGACTTTTGAGAAGATGTGGAAGGATGGGATGATTTATCGCGGCGAAAAGTTGGTAAATTATTGTCCGAAGCATCAAACAGCGTTTGCTGATATTGAAGTTGAACATACTGATGATGAAGGGAAGATGTGGGATATTGCCTATAAATATGACGGCGGTGAAGTGGTTGTTTCGACGACTCGTCCTGAGACTTTGTTTGGCGATGCGGCAGTTGCTGTTAATCCTAATGATGAGAGATATAAAGATTTGGTCGGAAAGACCGTCAAATTACCTCTTACGGACAGAGAAATTCCAGTGATTGCTGATGAACATGCTGATATGGAATTTGGTACGGGTTGCGTGAAAATTACTCCTGCACATGATTTTGATGATTATGAGGTTGGCGAACGTCATGATTTGCCAAGAATTCGCGTCATAGACGATGCTGGATGTATGGTAAATTGTGGAGAGCCGTATGATGGTCTTTCGGTCCTAGAAGCTCGTAAAGAGGTTCTGAAGGCCCTTAAGGAGCAAAAATTGTTGCTTGGTGAGAAAAAAATTACTCACGCTGTTGCGCATTGTTATAAGTGCGGAACGATCATTGAGCCAACTCTCAAGGAACAATGGTTTGTTGACGTCGAGAAATTAGCTGCTGAGGCTATTAAACATCTTGAAAATAATGAGATTAAATTCCATCCAGCCAATAAAAAGAAGGTTTTGATTAATTATTTGAAGAATTTGAAAGATTGGAATATTTCGCGTCAAATTCCTTGGGGCATTGCGATTCCGATGTTTAGAAAGGTTTCCGATGACGCCACCGATGCTCCTGATTGGATTTTTGATCGTCGTACAAATGTGGCCGAAATTGAGGTTGGTGGCGTAAAATATGCGCGCGATAATGATACGTTTGATACTTGGTTTTCGTCATCGCATTGGCCAATTGTCTGCACGGATTGGGTTGAGGGACAAGAAAATCCTTTCTATCCACTCAATGTAATGGAGACTGCGGGAGATATTCTGTTTGCTTGGGTTTCCAGAATGATTATGATGGGTGTTTACGTGACTGGCGAGGTGCCGTTTAGAGATGTTTATCTTCACGGTCTTGTTCTTGATGCGCATGGAAAGAAGATGTCAAAATCTAAAGGAAATGTAATTAACCCAATTGAGTTGGTTGATAAATATGGTTCTGATGCATTTCGTCTCGGAATTTTACGTGGACGTTCAGCTGGTATGAACCAGGCATTTTCTGAACAGAGTGTGATGTCGGGAAGAAATCTTTGCAATAAACTTTGGAATGTTTCTCGCTTTGTACAGAGATTGGTGGACGAAAATCCAACCGAAGAAACAGAGTGTAAGACTGAGAATATGGGCGAAGATTGGATTTGTCGTGAATTGAATGAATGTCTGAAGCAAGTTGATAAGGATATGAAAGAATATCGCTTCTCAGAGGCGGTCGAGATACTTTATTCGACGATTTGGGATAAATATGCGGATTGGTTTATTGAATCGCAGAAGATCTATAAGAATATTCCATTGCTCAAGAAAACCCTTGAAATGCTTTTGATTGTCCTTCATCCGTTTGCTCCGTTTGTAACAGAGGCTATTTGGCAGAACCTTTCCTGGACTGAAGGGATGATTATTAATGCAGAATGGCCTTCTGAACTCAAATTTGACCCAATTTCTGCCGAAGAGTTTGAAAGGCTTATGGTTGTCGTGGTTGAGGCGAGAAGGGCCTTAAACGAGCTCTCAGTGCTTTCTAATGGCAAAAAATATGGCATGTTCTATGGCGACGACTCGTTGGTAAACGATAATTCCCTGCTTGTTCAGAAATTGTCCGGTGTAATCTCTATTGCACCAACAGATGGAACTCCTCGTGGTATCCGCCTTGCTATTGCAAACCATGAGGTTTATTTGGATGTTCCTGCTGAAGTTGTTGCAAAATATAAGGATGCGTTGACTGAAAGAATTTTGTCTGTTGGACGTGAATTGAACGCGCTCGAAGTTCGTATGATGAATCCAAGATATGTTGAGAAAGCTCCTGCTGAGCTTGTCAAAGAGACGCGCGAGGGCATTTTGGAGAAGAAAGCTTTGATCGAGAGATTAAAAGGTGAACTTGAAGTAATTTAGTTGTAAAAATATTGATGCTTGTGGTAAAATTGAACTATGGAAAATAATGTAGTTTATACACTTACTTATGATACAAATGGTGGTGAGGGTGTGCCGGCCGTTGCGACGAAGAATGGTAACGAGTCTTATGCCATTTTTATAGCTGATTATGCAACTCCTCACAGGGACGGTTTCGTATTTTCGGGATGGAGTTTTTCTCCGAGCGCATCCGCTGATGATTCAATGATTATTCATGGCGGCGATTTCTTTACTGTAATTTCTCGAGAGGCAACTCTTTTTGCGGTTTGGACTGAAGCTGCTGTAGTTGATGAAACATCTGTGGTCTCTGAAGAAGGAGAGGTAGAACCACTTGGTGTCTTTACGACATCTTCTTTGGATGGCAGGGTTAATGGTGTGAGTGATGCGATTGGTTTTGCGTTTATTGGAGCTGCTGTCGTTCTCGGTGTGATTGCTTTGATTCTCTTTCGTCAAAAAGAACCAAGAATTTTATCTCGCGAGATTGAAGAGGAAGAAGAATAATTCCCCTTTCTTGATAGAAAAATCGCCATCGAGCGGTTTTTTGATTGAGCAAACAAGAGATGAAAAGTATGAATTAATAAAAACAAAGGGAGGAAGCGCTCTAAGGGGGATGATCAAATACTAATTCTAATGACCATAATTTTTGTAGTCATGACTGCTATTTTAATTGTTAGGAAATTTAAATCTTTGACAAAAATATAAAACATATTGACAAATTTTGGTATGTATGCTATAATTTTCAGTGTTGATTCATTAAGAATGAATAAAGATCCTTAAAAATTAGATAAAGATTATGGCTTTTATCTATTAGGGTTCTTTTCTTTAAAATGAAAGGATGATATGAATGAAAATAATCAACAACGAAGTCGCCCTCATCAAATGCAATGGGGGTATTACGGAAGAAAAGGAAGATATCCTTCGTGAAGCTGAAGCTTTTTGCAAAGCCTTGGATACGCTTAAGGAACTCGGAGAGGAATGGTACCGGAGACGGATAAGACTGGAATTATTGTTTCCTACGCTTGTCAGAATGCTCAGGCATGAAGAAGAAGAAAAGGAAGAATATTACTTTTTGAATGAAGAGGAACAGCGAACTATTGATATGTTTAAGATATCGAAGCCCGGCACTTATATCAAGATGAACGACTTGTCGCCAGATCATGATATAGTCATCCGGGGCAACTTTCATTGTAGAGAGAATGGACCTTTGGATAGCCAAGAGCGTTTTAGAACAGAGGAAGATTTTTATCCCGGATCTTTTTCCGATGATTTCCGCGAAACATACCCTATTGGCTTCAGGACAAGGACGAGCCCCGTAAAATACCTTATAAAAGCCGGCGCCGACACTTATCTGGCCGTTACAAGGAATACGGTTTATCTTCTTCATGGCCTTCTTGGCAGGACAATTTATATGAATCGCTATTATCATATACGAGACTGTGAGAGAGGGTTCCAAATCCTTGAATAATCTTTATCGCCGCCTATAAAATCCTTGGCGGAAATAGAGGAAATATCTCCCCAGCATTAGCTAGGGAGATTTTTTATGACACTATTTAAAAAAATGCGTCAATAAGGCTTATTTTTCTTTATTTTATCCTTATTTCTATTGCTTCGAAAAGAAAGAAAAAACTTTTACGTCTAATATTATTTGATAGGAGTATGTGTTTCGTAATATAGCGCAGATGCATGCGCTGTGTATAATATTTTATCTTTATAAAACTTGTTTTTACTGGCCTACATTAAAAAATCGCCATTTTGGGGCGATTTTTGATGGAGTAAGAGGCCGCCCAATGAAGGGCGGTTTTAATTTAGTATTCTTCTAATTCACTCGTTTCTTCGTTGTAGCACATTCCGTATGATTTGTCTCCGGCAAGTATTTTTCTTTCAAGTTCTGATACGCTCGAACATATTGGTGCGTCTTGTCTCGCAAACAGGAATTGCCATTCCGAATCTTGATTTTCTCGGTAGAAGATTGCTGCGGCGCCTACTCCCGCTGCTATATATTCGTATTCTTCGTATTTTGATTTTTGAATATTATCCGTTTTGGCATGTATGATTGTTGGTTCTTGTCCTTCTTTTTCTTTGAATGCCTTAATGAGACTTTTTATAAGATTTAGATTTTCTTCGTCAGCCTTCCAGGTATTTTTTGAGCACCCTATGATGGTGCTGTTATCTTGCACTAAACACGTTAATGTTCCGTTCGTGTAATTTTCTCCGTCCATACTTCTGTAATCTTCTAGTTGGAATCCATCATTTTTAAGTTTTTCAAGGATTTTTGCGTTAATGTCTTTTTTGATTTCTTGATCGTATAAGTCTTCGTAGTCTAGTCCATATGATTTTGCATATTGAGTAATTGTCTTGGTCCCGTCAACTACATACCATGGATTATTTGTATCGTAATTTTTATTTGGTGCTATGTTGCCAATTTTGTTAATTATCTCTTCTTGCATCGATTCGATATATCTTTTTACCTCATCGTCGTCAGATATGGCTTGTATGTTTGAATTTTCATTTGCGCAATCACAGTTTGGACAGTCGCAATCGCATTGTACTTGATTTGCGGTGAGCATTTCGAAGATGCCGAAGCCGACGCCGCCGATAGCGAGAATTAGACAGATTATGACTACTGCGATTGGGCAGCCTTTTTTCTTTTTAACTTCAACAGGTTGTTGAATTGGGGCTGGCGCTTGTTGGAAGTTTTGTTGTCTGTTTTGATATCTATAATCTGGTTCCATAATTCCCTTTCTTTGATGCTTTATGGATTAATAATATATCTTATCCCAAAAATACACGTCAAAACACGTGGTTTTTATGGAAAAATTACCAAAATTATGTCAATCTGGTTGACAATTTTGGAAAAAGTTTCCTGTTCGAATTCTCCCAACCGTAATGGTTGTTAATTTTAGTTTAGCGGAAGCGGAATGTGATGTCAAGTGGGTTGCTAAACGAAATGGTTGCTAAGCATAAGGTTATTTGCGGGTAGGGAATTATCATTTTTGTGGAAAAATTTGTGGTTTTTGTGTGGAAATTGATTTTTTTGAGGCTGAGAAAAGGTTTTATACCCCAAATTCTGCCTTCGGCAGAAAAGAAAAAATTTTTTCAAAATTTTTCGGTGCTTCGCACCTCAAAATTTTTTTGTTCCAGAGGAGGGAATTGTAAAAAAAATTTTTTCGGCGCTTCGCGCCGATACCTTTTTCACTCCAGAGGAGTTTTGTTTTGTGGTAAAATGTTATTGATGGCTTTTATTAGAAAATTTAAAACTGCTTCTGGAGCGACTGGTGTTCAGGTTTGCTATAAAGAACAGGGAAGAGTTGTTAAGACGATTCACGTTGGATCGGCGAATTCGGAACATGGTCTTGAGAAATTAATGAAGAAGGCGCAGGGAATTATGGATGCTGATAAGAATCCGCTTTTTGATCTTTCTGATTTTGAGAAGAGGCCTGCATAAAAAATGCCTTTATTTCGCATTCTAAGCCCTTCTGAGGGCTTTTTTGGCTGTAATAGTATATTTGCTTATGTTTTTTGAATAGGCGTGAAAAAGCCACCCTGTGGGTGGCTTTAGAAGTTAAATAAAATTATCGAAAAGATCATTGAGCTTTTTCGATTCGAATTTTACCTCGACTTTTTCTTTGCCGATTTTTTTGACGGCGGAGATTATTTTTGCTAGTGCCGTAACGCTACCTACGCTCATATTCATTAAGCGTTCGGACTGGACAAGATCTATGAATATTGTTTCGTAACCGGTGAAATCCAGTTCTGTTTCCGATGTTATTTCGTTGGCGGCATTGATTGTGATGGATATTTTGGTTATTGACATAATTTTTGCGTCAATTTCTTTTAATTTTTCCATCGCTTCGTTTAATTCTGATTCGGTTTTTTTGGAAAGCGCTGAGGCTGCGGCGGCCTTTTCTGTAAAAGATTCATATTCTGTACATTTATTTTTGAGCTTTATGCGAAGTACTGCGATTTCTTCCAGTACTTCATTTTGCGCTTTTTCAAACTCCGCCAGATCGGTTGTTTGACGCTCGAGTTTGAGTTCTGTATCTTTAATATATGCTTCGAGTTTGTTACGTTCTTCTTCGAGCTGCTCCGACTCAGTTTTTTCAGCTTCGGGTTCTTCGATCGGCATTTCTGCTTCTTCGAATCTATCCTGTATGGCAGCATTTTCACTCTGCCTTTTTGCGGACTTGCGTTTGTCCTTTTTTGCATCGATTTTACGCAATATATCGATGTAATTGTAAGGGTAGATCCGTTTTATCGCTTCTTCGATACTGTCAAGGCCGTATTTTTTGGCGATTTCTTCTCGGCTCATGCCGAATTTGATTGCGCTCTGAATTCCTTTTTTATCAAGTGCCATTCTCTTTTACCTCATTTCTTTTTTCATTAGGCGTATGCCTCTATTTAATGTGTTCTGCGTTTTTCTTGTGATTGATTTGAATTCTTTAAGAAGTTCTCGTGTGGGAATTTCTGAGAGATTTTCTCTTGGCTGATTTGATAATTTCGAATGAAGCGTAGGATTTTTCTCCATTCTCAATGTGCTTCTATACTTTGAGATATTAAAACCCCCTTTCGTCAAATTTGAAAGCATAGAGTTCTAATATTGTATCATATTTTTTTAAAAAAGTCAAGATGAAAGTGTTTATTTTATGATTGAACGAGGAAGAATGTTGAGTTTGTATGGATCTGAAGGTTTTACGCTTGAGATAATTTCATAATAGGCGGCGGAGGCAACCATGGCACCATTATCGCCAGAGAGCGCTTTTTCGGGAAAATAGACAGGAACTTTGAGCTTTTGGGCGTTTTCTCGGAGATATTCGTTGGCAGAGACGCCGCCAGCAAAGACGATTGATTTTGCTTCTGGATGTTGTTTTTGCGCGGTTTTTAGTTTCTCGAGAATGATTTCTGTGGCGGTTTTTTCAAAACTGGCTGCAAAATCGTAAATTTGTTGTTCGGAGAGAAGATTTTTTAACTCATGAGATGGATAGGAAATTGGGACGCCAACTTCTTTTTGAACGGCGCGCAGGACGGCGGTTTTTAGACCGGAAAAGGAGAAATCTAAGTCAGATATTTTTGGATGAGGTAATGGATATTTTTCGCGATTGCCTTTTTTGGCAGCTTTACTAATTTCTGGACCACCTGGATAGGGAAGACCGAGGATTTTGGCAACTTTATCGAAGCATTCGCCGATTGCATCATCTAAGGTTGTGCCGACGATTTTGAAATGATTGTGCTCTTTCATGTAGAGAATTTGTGTGTGACCACCCGAAATGACCATAGCAAGAAGAGGGAAAGAAGGTATAGCCTTTGATGATTCTGGACCTACATTTTCTTTTATCCAGTTGGCGTAGATATGGGATTTTAGGTGATGAACTGGATAGAGTGGCTTGTCGTGAAGAATTGCTAGAGTGCGGGCAGTCAGAGTACCAATTAATAGGGAACCAAGAAGGCCTGGAGTATGAGTAACGGCGATGGCGTCGATGTCGTTCCAGGTTAAATTTGCGTCTTTAAGGGATTTTTCGATAACTGGTTGGATTGCTTCAAGATGGGAGCGGGCGGCAACTTCGGGGATTACGCCGCCGTAAGCTGCAAAGATATCAATCTGAGAAACAACAACGTTGCTCAAAATTTTTACGCCGTCTTCAACAACGGAAGCGGCGGTTTCGTCGCAGGAGGTTTCTATCCCTAAAATTTTCATTTTTATATTATAACATATTTTTCTATTTTTGTTTTTATGGTAGAATATGCTTATGGAAAAGTTTCCTGATTTTGATAATTTTGATTCAGTGTACGCTGATGATATTTTGAAAGCGGAAGATGTTGTTGAAATCATGGAAAGTTTAAGATACTTTGTTGAGAATGGCGAGTTTTCTATTGAAGAATTGCGCGAACGAGAGGATGGGATTAAAAGAGCAAAGGTACTTGAAAAACTAAAGAAGGAGAATAATTGGAATGGCCAGGATATTATTCTTGGAGATACTCATATTGTCGATATGTTGGTTGGCGAGGGCGGGTCTAGCGATACTAAATTAAGCGAAGATGATGCTGGTGAATTTAATAGGGGTGATGCGCCTTCGGAGTTTTATACGACCGATATTCTTTCTTCTGAGGATAGTCAGAGGTTATCTCAAGAGCAGCCGTCTTTGTTTAAAAGAATTCTTGGTAAGCAGTTTTATAAGTTGAGTGGTGAAATAGACCAATATTATGATTTCGTTCGTCACGATGATTCGAATGCGCAATTTTATTCCGAAGCTGAGACTGACAATGACTTGCAGTATTTATCTGATCTGAGGAAACGAATGGATATAGCTTCTGAGGGTATCGGGAATGACGGTGCTCGTTTTGAACAGAAAATTGCAAAAGGTATTGTCGTTGGTGATTGGTTGTTTAATCAAGGACGAGAGTATTTTAATATAAGTAAGATTAAACATACTACTAAATATGATGATTTTATCAATCATGTCGATTATTATTGTCCAATGCGGGTATTTGGGAAGCGTATGAATGTGGCATTTGACGCTACAGCTAACCCAAATGAAGAAACAATGCTTCTGAAGCTGGATCAAGGAACGTCGTCGGAAGGTATTCCTCCGTTTGGCTTTAATTATGTAAAATATTGTCATATTGATGAAGATCGTGAATTGGGAATTAAAGAAGAATGGGGAATTAAGAAGATGCCTCTGTATAAGATTTCTCTTGATAATAATAACCGAATTGGATTTGGCTATTTGAATGAGAAGTTTCGATCTGTAATGACTGATGGCGCTCAGGCAATTGAGTTTTTGTCGCAAGTTGGAAATGAACAGCTTTTTAGTGCTGAGGAGTATTTAGAATTGCGTGACGCTATTGAGTCGGGTGATCCATATAGCGATGAATTAATTCGGAGGTTTGAGACTGCTCATAGGAATATGAATACTCTGAAGAATTTGACAACTTCTTTTTTCGTTCTTAGTGAGATTCATGAACAGAATTTATTAATTTTTGAAAAAAATGACAAGATGAATAGAGACAAATTTAGTTCGAGACTTTCGTTGACCGACTCTGATATTAACTCTGTAAAAAAGTTGGATTGTGCTATTTGGCGGTCTTTGTCTGAGTGTATGCGACGCTTAGTGCATCTTAATGGCGCAAACGATTTGGTTCATGTTGATTCTGAAGAACTGTATGAGAAGATGAAGCTTTGTGCTGGCGTTGGTGGCAGCGGAAATGATGAATTGTCGGAGTTTGGACATTCTTTTGGATTAAGGTTGGAGACTCGGGATGGAATAGAACCTAATAGATGTTATTTAAATATGATGGAATGCATAAATGCGGAGAGGGAAGATATTGTTTATCGGGAGATTATCCATAATGAGAACGGAAGCATGCGGATCGTTGCGCGTCGATATAAAAAACAGTTGGAAGTGGCACCTTCCGAAAAGGATTTGGCGCGTGAAATTTTTGGATCTATAGCGTTTGATTCTTACTTGGATAATTTTGAAGAGCTTTTCCAGATTGCGAAGGAGACGAATTCGGTGAAGGCTTTTATTGAGCGCCTCGGTAAAGATGATTCTGAAGATGATTATGGACGCATGAAAAAAGGTATGATACGCTTCTTTGACGATGATGGTGTTTTACATACGAAATTGATTAATACGATTGGTGCAGCAAATCATGATGATATTGTTTTGGCTCTATTTGAGAATGATCAAGATAGGGATAAGTATTTTGCGGGCAAGAATAAGGATTATGCGGCGAATTGTTTGTCTGATGAATATTTTAGTGATGATAATGCGGTACGGCAATTATTTGATTGGGGAGTGAGTGAAGGAAGGATTTGTTATGTTTTCAGTTCGAGATTTGGTTTGTCAGATACGGAAGCAAAACGGCGTGTGAATCTATTGAACCAAAAATAGTGAATTGATATTAATTGTGCATTGTGATATATATTCTGTATTAGGTATAAGGAGGGCGATAGAATGGTACCTAGTAAATTTTTAATTGCAGGTTATTCTTTCGAGCAGATTTGTGAATTATCTACAAAAATTCCCCATAATCGTCAGGAGTGTAAAGAGATGATTCGGGCTATCGATAGAATCGAAAAAGCTTTTAATGCGATGGAAGATGAACGTATTAAGTGCTGTTTCGCGGAATCAGTGGGTTTTGCAGTCGCGGCCAGAGATGGCTTTTTGTTAAAAGAATACTGATTTTGAGCCTCGGGCGCGAAATATCGCGCCCTTTTTCTATGTAAAATTAAAGTGAGGTAGAAATTTTTTCACTTTGCGCAAGGGCAAGCCTTGAGCTCGAGATCGATAGGGTTCTCACTTCGTGAGAATACTCTGTGCAATTCTTTGTAAATTCTATTTTAGAAAATAAAACATTTTGTTTTATTTTTTATAGTTAATAAAACCTAAAAAGAATAAATTCTTTTTAGAACTTATTAATATAAAAAATAACGAAGCAAATGCTTCGTATTTTCTAAAACGAATTTGGCGGAAGCGAGAGGATTCGAACCTCCGGTACGGTTGCCCGCACACACGCTTTCCAAGCGTGCTCCTTAAACCACTCGGACACACTTCCGTCTTTTGCTATTGTAACATAAACTGATGAGATTTCAAAGGAATATTTAAAAAAGAAAGCCCTGGCTGGCTGCCAGGGGCTTTCGGAGGATCTTATGCGTGTTATGCGGGGAGTAACGTACCCTGTCTGGTTTCGGGGTCGTAGATGAGAGTTTCGCCATCGGCGTGTTTGACGGTCAAGCTTCCGTCGTTGTCGAACGTACGCTCGATACTTACCGGAGTAAAAGACTTAATGCAGGTCTCGTTGTCGGAGTCCGGCATGTCTTTGACATAGAGCTGGATTGTGCCGAAGCGGCACAGACGGTTGGCAAAGTGTTTCGGACCGGGACCGAGAACTTTTTCCGGTGATTTGAGTGCGCAACATTTCTCACTGGGAAGAACGAAGTCGCCACTTTTGAAATTCTGATTGGAAAGCTCGAGGCCGCCACCTTTGGTAGTGAGGCTGTCACCTATGGTAGCGAAGTCGTTATCTTTGACGGTGAGACCGTCATCTTTGCTCGGCTCGTTGGCATTGGGGTCTTTGGTGGAATCGCTGCAGATGTTTTTGAATCCATCGTCAGGCGACTCAATGATATTGCCGTTGTAATCGATAAGCAGCTTGATTCTTCTATTTCTGACCGTAATGGTCAGAAGAAGATTATTGCCTTTCTTTTCGACTTTGTTGGGCAGAGCGCCCTCAAATTTTTTTCCAAATTTGACAGCGATCTCTTCGTTTGCGCAGAGGGCGGAGATAATCTTCGGTGCGTTGGTGTTGTCGAGGGTGTTGGGAACATAGCGGTCGTTGGTCTGATTGTTAAACATAACAATTCCTCCTGTAAATGTACTCCCTTTTAGGGAAAATTTGTGTGGTTATTTACCACGTTTTTTTATTATAGCATACTATGCGAAAAAAGTCAATACTTTTATTGAAGATTGGAGGAACAGGTAACATTAATGCCAAGATTGTTCATTGTGAGGGTTTCTTCATCAGAGAGAAGATAAGTCGCATGGAGTTCGGTGCCACGGAGTTTGTCGAGGGTGTCGAGAGATTTCTTTGCAAGAGGATTGGTTGTTGAACAGATACTGAGAGCAATGAGAACTTCGTTGAGTTTCAAATAGCTTTCTTTGAAATTGCTTGTTTTGTTTTTGATTTCCAGAATTGGTTCTAGGATAGATTCGGAAATTAAATCGACTTCGTCGGGGATTTTTGTAATCTCTTTGATTGAATTGAGAATAGTGCTGGAAACTGGGGAAAGATAGCCGGTTTTTCTGCCAGTGATGAATTTTGAGCCATATTGGAGGCAGGCACTGGGGAGATGGGACGTTTCGGCTTTTTTCTCGGCAAATTTGACCACTTTGCGGTCTTTTTCGCTAATATTGAGTTCGTTCATGAGAAGTTTGATTCTTTCTGGAACAGATTCGTCGACGAGGCCTTTTTTCAGTTCTACGAGTGATTTTAGATAACGGCGGACGATTTCGTTTTTGGCGGCTTCTTGGATGATTTTGTCGTCGGTGATGCATTTTCCGATGACGTTGACACCCATATCGGTTGGAGAGAAATAAATGTCTTTTTTGAGAATTTTGTGAAGAATTTCTTTGACAACGGGGAAGAGTTCGAGGTCGCGGTTGTAATTTATGGCTGGGATGCCGTATTTTTCTAGATGAAAATTATCGATCATATTTTTGTCGGCGATGTCGGCGGTGGCAGCTTCATAAGCGAGGTTGACGGGATGTTTCAGAGGTAAATCCCAAACAGGGAAGGTTTCGAATTTGGCATAGCCGGCTTTGACGCCGCGTTTTGATTCGTGATAGAGTTGAGAAAGACAAGTAGCAAGCTTGCCAGAGCTTGGACCTGGGGCGGCAACGACAACGATTGGTTTTGTGGTTTTTATGAAAGGATTTTTCCCATAACCCTCTTCACTAACGATGGTTTTTACATCTGTTGGGTACCCCTTGGTTGGGGTGTGAATGTATGGGGTGATTTTATAATCTTTGAGTTTATTAATGAATTCTTCAACTTTCTTTTGACCTGTATAGAGAGTGATGACGACATTGTTGATTTCGATATTGTGTGAACGGAAGAATTCGATAAGGCGAAAAACCTCGATTTCGTAGGAAATCATGCGATCGGAGCGAATTTTGGAATTTTCGATGGCGTTGGAGTTGATGCAGAGAATAATTTCGGCATCATCTTTGAGTTCTTGGAGAAGGCGAATTTTCAAATCTGGTTCAAAACCGGGGAGAACACGGGAGGCATGGTAATCATCGGCGAGTTTGCCGCCGAATTCAAGATAGAGCTTGTCAAAGAGGCCGATTCGGCTGAGAATTTTTTCTTTTTGGAGTTTTAGATATTTGTTAGAGTCGAATCCGGTTTTCATTATTTTTCCTCTGGGTTATAGTTTGCGATTCCGTCGGTTATGATGGCGGTGTCGATATTGAGTGCCGAAGCGATGGCGGCGGCGCAGGCCATATAGGAAATAACTGGTTCGCCAGTTAGGAAACTGGCACAAGTGAAGAAGTTTGAGCCGAGGCTAAAGCAGGCTTCGACGCCGAGTTTGTAGAGAGTAGAATTTTCGATTTTGAGATTGGCGCTGAAGTTTTTGCCATAGGTGAGGGTTTTGGTTTTACCAGTGTATTTTTGGAATTCGGAATAATAGAGGTCATCTTGATTTAAGATAACAATATTTGGGTTCATCGAAAAAAGTGTTGAACCACTTTTAATATATTCATCTGGGGTTGGAGTGGTTAGGGAAGAATCGACGTAATTTGTGAGGGCGGCAACTTCTATCGGAAGTCCATAAAAGACGTCCTTATTGAGAGATTCTGGAGGAGCAGTGACAATGACGTAATTTGCGCCAGCTTTCCAGGCGTTTGAAAAGAACTTGTGAAGAGTTTTCATTTTGAATTCGTTGTCAGAAGCTAGAATGGCGACATGCTCGCCGGAGGCGCGAAGAATTTCATGAATAAAATGAGCTGTTGTACTTTTTCCAGTGCTACCAGTAATACAGATAAGCTTCATATCGCGAATTGGGTTGCCGTAATATGTACTGAGGGCTTTGGACTTGAATCTTTGAGTTTTTGTTTTTAAAGAGGTTTTGTTGGAATTTGTCAGGTTTTTGTCTTCTGGTTTAGTATTACTCTCTTTTTCCATAAAGATATAATATCATAAAAGTAATCTGGTTGTTGAATTTCATGTATTTTGTTTGTCCACTTTGTTTCCGAATAAATGGGGCTTTAAAAATTTTAATTTTGTGATATAATGAGGATGTCGCTTTTTGCGTTGCTCATTTAATTTCTAGGGGGATGGTCAAACATCCACATGTGCACCCGGAGCTCAGCTGGATAGAGCGTTTGCTTGCGGAGCAAAAGGTCGTAGGTTCGAATCCTGTCGGGTGTACCAAAATCAAGAAAAATAACCGTTAGGTTATTTTTTGTTGGTTTTGGTTGGGTTTTGGATTTGAGATAGTTTCGTATCCAAGTTCAGCGAGGATCCTTTACCTGTCGGTTGTACTAAAATAAAAATCATTACCTTTGGTGATTTTTTTGTTTTTTTGTTAGGAGTAGGTTTCTAAGTTAAAAGATAAAAGTATTTTATTGATATATGATGCTACCCAGTTTGCAAATTTATTATGTTTCGTGTAGTTTTGGTAGTTTTATTGGGACGCTCTGACTTGTACTTGTCTAGTTTTGGTGTATTTTTCTGATTTGGGGGTTATTTTGAACTTTTTGTGATAAGATTGTAGGTGGAAGCGTGGCCGAGTGGTTGAAGGCGCACGACTCGAAATCGTGTGGGCCCTCGCGGGTCTCGGAGGTTCGAATCCTCTCGCTTCCGCCAGAAGACGATACAATAAAAAATGCCCGGGAGGGCAGTTTTTTATTGTAGCCCTACCGAGGGTAGGGCGAGGATTCTTTTAATCTGTATCGTCGTAGAAAGAAAGCAGGATTTTCTTTTGTACTCCTCCTGGATTGTGAATCTTTTTTTGAAGTTAATACTTGTGATTGCTATGCTTCTGCCAGAAATCGATATAGTAAAAATGCCCAGAAGGGCACTCTACAAGGGAAAACCCCGCCTGGAGTGAGAGAGGCGGGGTTTAGTTGGAATTCCGGAAATCTGGAATTCATTTGTTCCTCTATTGGGAGTGTAGAGGAACATTAAAAAAAGGAAGGGGTGTGTGGAACTGCCCTAAAGCGGGCTATATTAATCCGAGGTCAACTTGGTTAATCTTATAATTTTCCGAGGCATTGAGCAATAAAGTGCTCAAATTCTTTTTCGAAATCTTTTTCGGGGATTTCTGGCAAATCATTATTCTGGAATAGAACGTTTAGATCTGTCAGGATTCCGTGGATTTTTTTGGGCTGTTTTTTCTCATAGCATTCAATGAGCTTAACAGCGTGCTTACCCCATTGATTATTTTTTTTCTTCGAAAGGTACGTTAAATTAGATTGCAGAACCATAATCTGCCTCCTGTAAAAAAATTCAGGCTAAACCTGTCTTTCTATTATATCACAAGCTTTAATAAAAGTCAATATTTTTGGTAAAAAATACTGAAAAATATGGTATAATTTAAGGTATGGAAGAGATACAGGATAAATTAAAAAAGGTTATCAAAGATTTATTTGATCTCGACATTGAACCCGTTGTCTCCGTTGCTCCAGAGAATACGGGTGCAGATTATGCTTCAAATGTCGCGATGCAGCTTGCAAAAGATGTCCGTCGCGCACCACGTCAGATTGCTGAAGAAATTGCCGGTAAAATTTCCGACTGTGAAATTGCCGGGCCTGGATTTTTGAATTTTAAGCTGTCAGACGAATATTATTTTGATAAGGCTGTGAGTTTTGCTGATAATTTTGGTAAAAATATATCACAAGATGAATATTCTGGAAAAACTGTGATTTGTGA
>JAZUHD010000031.1:0-15764 GCA_045641545.1 Candidatus Nanosyncoccus sp. | reverse complement strand
TCTTTGGATCTTCGTGAGCGAGATAGAGAAGTTGTGCGACAACCAAGTTGGCAGTGTGGGGATTTACATCTTCGCCAAGAAAGATAATACGATCTTTGAGAAGGCGAGAATAGATGTCGAAGGCGCGCTCGCCACGGTTGTTTTCTTCAATTACGGTTGGAACTAAATAGTCATTTAATGGTTTCATGATTTCCTTTCTTTATTCGGCAAGATTTTCGAGTTGTTTATTGGAATTGATTTGAGTGCTCAATTCTTTGCCTTTGATTACTTTTGAGTTGTAAAGATTAACTTTTTCGTTGTAAGAATTAATTTCAGCGTCCAAAGCGTTATATAGGTCATTTAGGGAATTTTGTTCGGCCAGCAATTCGTTGCGGCGATTATAAAAAGCGTAACTCGACGCAAAGCATCCGGCGGTGGCGGCGCAGTTATTGAATTCGCCAATTTGGCCACCGAGGGAGGTTGAACGATTTTCATATTCGGCGCGTTTCTGGTCAATGCTGGCGCCTAATGTTTCAAGTTCGACTGAAAGTGTATCAATTTCTTCGTTGATTTTGTCGAACGGGGTAATGTAAGCGTCGTAATATTTCACGATGGAATCTTGATTTTCGAAGATTTTGGCAAATTCTTTTTCCAGAACTTCTGGCAAATCTCTAATTTGGGTTGCTGAACGGACAAAGATTTCTTCTATTTTTTCTTTTTCTTGATAAGTTTTCAGAGAATCTTTGAATTTTTCGTCAGATTTTTCATAAAAACTCTCAAGGATCGGGATGAGATTTTCTTTTTCGGCCGTTGAGAGGCGAGACCAAACCGCATGGAGAAGTTCATGGGCAGAAGTCGATTCTTTGATTCCGTCTAGTTCTTTCGAATCAACATTATAAATGTAGATTTTTTGACCGTTAAAACAGCCAAGAGTAGAAACTTCGGAACCTGTCGCGTTGCAACTCTCGTTGAATTGTTCCGCATCGACGATTTCTGGGGCGGAAGCGAGAAAGATGCGTTTTCCTTTTTCGGTTAGATTGAGTTTTTCCTGAATTTCCGACATTTCTGGCGTAGGCTCGAAAGTCATGGCGAAATAAATATCTTTCAGGGTTTGAAGATTAATAATTGCGAGAGCAATCAAGATGAGGAAGATTGCCCAAATTGTTGTTTTTATAATTGTTCGTTTATTCATGATTCACCTTCAATTTTAGTGCATTTTTCGCCAAAGTGATAGTCGCGATTTGACCTTTTTTCAGTTCACCCTTAATGATGGCGTCGGAAATTATAGTTTCTAGCTCATCTTCGATTGCACGACGAAGCGGACGAGCGCCATTTTTTGGATCGAAACCTTTTTCAATGAGGTGATTTTTTACTTTTTCATCAATTTCGAGACCAAGATTCTGAGCGCCGAGACGTTTTTTCAAATCTGCAATCAAGTTGTCAAAAATTCTCTCAACATTCTTGCGAGTCAGAGCGTGGAAGACTTGAATTGAGTCAAGGCGATTGATGAGTTCTGGGCGCATTGCTTTTTCGAGGGCGCGTTTTGCGGCAGCTTTGTTTTCCTCATATTCTTCTTTCAGCTCTTTTTTGTCTTTGGCGGTTCGCGCAGAAAATCCAAGTTCAGACTCGCGCTGCATTTCTTCGGAACCGAGGTTGCTAGTCAAAATGACAATCGTGTTGTTGAATTTGATTTTGTTGCCTTGACCGTCGGTCAAAATGCCATCTTCGAGGATTTGAAGAAGCATATTGAAAACATCTGGGTGGGCTTTCTCGATTTCGTCAAAGAGAACGACGGAATATGGGTGGCGACGGACGGCTTCGGTTAATTTTCCGCCATCATCATAGCCGACATAACCTGCAGGCGCACCAACAAGTCGAGAAACATTGTGCTTTTCACCAAATTCGGACATGTCGATTTTTATCAGAGAATTTTCGCCGCCAAAAACTTCTCTCGCTAAAACACGCGCAAGCTCGGTTTTACCAACGCCAGTTGGACCCATGAAGATGAAGCTGCCGATTGGACGATTTGGATTCGAGATTCCCGAACGACCACGACGAATGGCCTTGGAGACAGCTTCGACAGCTTCGTCTTGACCGATGATGGATTTTTTCAAGTGCTCATCGAGATTAACGAGAAGTTCCATTTCGCTGCCGTGAACTTTTGAAACCGGAATACCGGTTTTCAGAGAGATGGCAGTGGCAAGATTTTCTTCGCTCAGCTTCGGAGTTTTTTCTTTGTTGGCGCCAGCTTTTTCGAGCTTTTTGATTTCTTCTTCGAGTTTCACGAGCTGAGTCTTCAAAAGCGCAGCCTTTTCATAATTTTCTTCTTCGGCAAATTGTTCAATCTTTTCTTCGAGTTCGGATTGTTCGATTTTTAGTTTCTTATATTTTCCACCGCCTTTTTTGTCTGCAGCAACCTTGGCGATCGCAGCGGCTTCGTCAATAATGTCGATGACTTTGTCCGGCATGTAGCGATCATTAATGTAGCGGTTCGACATCGTGTAGGCTGTGTCGAGAATTGATTCGGGGATTTCTACACCATGATGTTTTTCGTAGTGATTTTTAATCCCTTTCAAAATGCGTAGTGTGACGATTTTTGACGGTTCTTCAACAATGACGGTTTGGAAGCGGCGAGAAAGAGCTTTGTCTTTTTCAATGTTTTTACGATATTCATCCAAAGTCGTGGCACCAATGAGACGAATTTTGCCACGAGCGAGAGCGGGTTTCAGGATGTTTGCGGCATCCATCGAACCTTCGGAAGAACCAGCGCCGGAAAGAAGATGGAGCTCGTCGATGAATAAAATTATCGAATCATCGGAACAGGCTTCGTCGATGACACCTTTGATTCTTTCCTCAAACTCGCCACGGAATTTCGTGCCGGCGACCATGCTGGACAAATCGACTTGATAAATGTGCTTTCCAATCAAAGTGCCCGGCACGTCATTTTTGACGATTTTAGTCGCAAGACCTTCGACAATAGCAGTTTTCCCGACGCCGGCTTCACCAATCAAAACCGGGTTGGATTTTGTGCGGCGACAGAGGACGGTGACCGTGCGTTCGATTTCCATGTCTCGACCAATGACTGTGTCGAGTTTTCCTTGGCGCGCCATTTCAGTCAAATCAGTGCCGAACTTGTTCAGGAAACGCAGGTTCGTGCGACCGGTGCGCGTGTATTTTTGCTTTTCTTTCTTCAATTTTGCAGTTTCGGCTTGTTTTGCAACAAGTTCTTCAATACGATCAGCAAGAGCGTCGACATCAACTTTTTCGGCGGTAAGGATGACGGAAGCACGAGAATTTGGCTGGGAAATCAGAGCATAAAGAATGTGCTCGGTTCCGATTTGGTCGAGGCCTTGTTCTTTTGCGAAATTCGAGGCCATGCGAAGTGTGAGAACACAAGCTTCGGAAAGTGACATCATCGCCATTTCTGAACCGCGGACGTCAGCCGCTGGCCTATTCAAGCCTTTTTCGATTTTTGAGAGTTCAACACCTTCTTCAATTAACATCCTGGCGCCGGTCGAAACGTCTTGAGCGAGAATACCCATAAGGAGATGCTCGGTCCCCATGTAGCCTTTGTTATATTTTTTGCTAAAAAGATCAGCTTTTTGGAGAGCGAAACGAGCATTCTCCGAAAGGTGATTCATGATTTCCGTAAATTCGTCTTGCATATAATATATATTATATATATTAGCACTCAAAGGTCAAGAGTGCTAATTTTTGACCAACAAAAAATCCCCCGAAGGGGATTTGCATATTTCTAGCTATTTGCACAAAATTCGCCCTGTTCTAGATAACCATGAAGCGAAAACGAACGGTTGCCGGTTGCATTTCCATCGCAGTCTGTGCCGACTATGATTACAACTGGTACGGCATCGCTCACTGCACCGGCAAAGGCGATGGTAGTTCCACTTACGCTATAAGCCGCTCCGGTCGATGGATCACTCATTGATGTTTCGATATATGGATCTAAACTGTCATCTGTAGGTAATTGACCATGGTGATTTGAGCTATAAGTCGTTACGGCGGAAGTAATAACATTGTAATTATTCTTTCTTTCTGTGTCTCTTTGGCTCTTTTGTAAACTTGGAAGGGCGACGAAGACCATGAGGAAGATTAGACCCGCAATCGCGAGAACAAGCACAACCTCGATGATCGTGAAGCCTTTTTTAGTGTTTATATTTTTCATTTTTAACTCCTTTACTTTACGTAAATTACTTATGTCTTTATCATAATAGACTTTTTCAAAAAAAGCAAGAGCTTTTTATTCTTTTCCGGTGAGCCAGTTCCAGAATTTTTCAAAAATGGACGGCTCGTTTTCCGGAAGATCTTCTTTTTTCTCTTCTGGTTCGTGCGTGGCGATTTCGGCGCCGGCATAACTCGGGGAAATTTGTTCGGCGGTGATGAGGAGGCGATATCTTGAAGTGCCGAGCGGAGTGCAAGTGATCAACGTGAGGACCGGTTTGTCGGTTTCATAAACGAGTTTTGAAACTTCGGTCGGTTCGATTACTTCGGATTTTGTCATTTGATAAGTGTAGCGGACGGAATTATAGTTGACATAAATTAAATCTTTTTCTTTCAAACGTTCGAGACCTGAGAAGATGAATTTGTATTGGTTGTCGCTATAAATGTCCCCTGCTGAATGACCAGTAATCACTGTGTTGCCGATTTCTCCTGGGAAGGCACTGGCGCCTTTGATGCGATAATGGGCGACACCCTTTGTCATTGCTTCGTCAACTTCATTGAGCGAAATGCCAAAATGAACGGGGACATCAATGTTGAGTTTGGGAATGATTAAACGAGGCTCAGCAGAGACATTCGTCGTGACGGTTGGGTCGATTGGCTCGATTTCGTTTACGTAGGCGTTTCCTGGGGAAATATAGGCGAAAATCGGAGCGAAGATAAAGCGATTGTATTCTAAAAACAAAACTATCAAAACGACGGCGAGGCCAGCAAAAATCGGAATAAACTTTTTCCTGTGGCGAGATTTCATGGCGGAATCGGAAGCTTTTTCGCGGATTGTTTTGCGTAGAATCGACTCAGACCTTTGCTCGTTGGTTGATGATTTTGACAAATTTTTTGTTGCTTCTTCGAATGTGGATTTTCTTTCCGCTTCTTCTCTTTCGACTTTCAATTTTTCCTTTGCAACATAATTCTTCGCGGCGTTGGCATAATATTCGCTGTAATATTTTTGATAATAATTCTGCCAAGCGGAATGATATTTTTTCCATTCTTCGTTCGAGATTTGAGGGCCGGTGACTTTCGAGACGGGCGAATCTTTCATATGTGATGGCTGGCTGGCATTTTCATAGGCAGCCAAAACCCTGCGCCGAGTAATTTCGGACGCAGTTCGTCTCTGACGTTCTTCTGGAGAAAGCCCACCATTGTCTGAATTCATATATATATTATATATCATTTTTCCATTTTTACTTTACATTATGCTTATTTTTTTCTATAATCGAAGCATAAGTTAAATAAAGGAGTTATTTTATGGATCAAAATCCAACACCTGCGTCGCAACCGGCGCCTACGATTGCGCCAGACACATCAAACCCTGTCATTGGTGAACCCGCAAGGAAGGCTGAAAAAGGACTTGCAGTTGCTGCACTAATTTGTGGCATTGCTAGCCTTGTATTGTGTTGGGTTCCATTCCTTGGATTAGTTTTGGCGATCGTTGGCGTTGTCCTTGGCATTATTGCCCTCGTCAAGAAATCAAACAAGGCTATGTCGATTATCGGTCTCGTCTGTGGCGGGTTTGGATTACCCCTCAGTGTTATCTTGTCTATTTTTGGCACATTCTTGTTCGGAACAGCGTCGATAATGGGGGGATTTCTTAATCTATTTGGCGAGGTAGTCGATGATGAGCTTACCAAATTTACTGACGACCCAGTTGTATATTGTATTGAAAATCCTTTTTCAATGTATTGCGAAGAGGAGCCAGATGATCCAGAAAATCACGAAACTTGTGCTGAAAATCTTGATGGTGGCGACTGCGAATATGGTTCTGATGAATATTGGGAAGCATATTGTAAAGAAACCCCAGATTCAATCTTCTGCGAAGATAAAGATGATGAAGAAGGTGATTACAGTTGGGTAGAAGATTATGTTGTCTCAATATTTGAAACTCTAGCTGGCGACGATTTCGACCCAAGCAATAGTCTATTTTCTTCCGCAATAGACACTATTACTGAGAGTTTTACGGATTTCATTGTCTGCGCTAACGATAATGGCGTAGGTATTAAATCTGCTGCCGATTTAGATGAGATCGTTAATGGAGACGAAGATGAGCTTAATGAAAAGTATAAGTTAACTCTTACACAAGAGGCTAATATCTTGAAATGCGAACAAGACCTCGAGAAAGCAATGAGTAATTTAACCATCCAATAAGCCCTGCCAACAACTACCGCCTCCGGGCGGTTTTTTGATATTGCTTATTTTTATATTTTTATTTATAATGTAAATTATAAAGATTATAAGGAGTTTTTATGGACGAAAATAGCGCTTCAATAAAAGAAGCTACAAATAAAAATGATACGGCCGATAAGAATTTTGTCGCCTTTATTGCAATTGCTTTTGGTGCTGCCTCGATAATTACTGCGCTTTGCGACGTCGAATATTTTAGTGTAATTTTAGGTATTATTGCTATAGTAATTTCGATTATTTTTCTCATTAAGAAACTTGGCATCAAGTGGTTTGGCTTCGGCGCATTATTGCTTGGATTGATTGGCACGGTTCTTGGCATTCCTCGCACTTTTACATACATGTCTGCTCAATTCGGATGGAGCGGAGAAAGCGTTATTGAGTCTGTTGATCCAGACGCCACTACGAATGCCTCTCAAATAGAAGAGGCCGCTGCGAAATTTAAGGCTTGTCTCGAAGAGGCAGGAATTGACCCTGATGCAAACTATGATGACCTTGCTGAGGAGCAAAAAGACGCTCACGACGCTTGTCTATAAAATTCAGACCGCCTTCGGGCGGTTTTTTGATGGTTTTGCGAATCTTATGGTATAATATAGTTATTGGGCGAATGGCGGAATTGGTAGACGCGCCAGACTCAAAATCTTGTGTCCGCAAGGACGTGTGGGTTCGATTCCCACTTCGCCCACCAAGATATGAACCCGCGTGTGCGGGTTTTTGTCTTGGTTGGCGGGATATTTATAAAACGATATAGAGTTTTTTATTAAAATTTGCTTTCTTTTTATGTTTTTTTAAGGTAAAATGAAGTTGTAAGTTAAGAAAAGGAGTTACTATGGCTGAAGAAGCTAAAAAAACATCAATTGGTAAGGGTCTCGGAATCGCCGGCATGGTCGTTGGCATCGTTGCTTTGACTTTCTGTTGGATACCTTTCTTTGGTTTGATTTGCGGTATTGTCGCCGTCGTTCTTTCAATTATCTATCTTGTTAAAAAAGGAACGACAAAAGCTTTTCCAATTGTCGGAATTATCACTGGCGCACTCGGCCTTATTATTAGTTTCTTTATTACGTTAGCGTTATTTGCCGCAGCAACTGTTGTTGAACAAACGATTAACTCTGATGATTGGGGAGAACTTGAGAATTGGGCAAATGAAATGAATGCTTGTCTTGAGAAAAATGGTCTTGATGGTCTTGACTATGAAGATATGACTGATGCTCAACAAGATCTTTATTGGGATTGCATCTAATATTATCTAAACGCCCTACGGGGCGTTTTTTTAATGCTACAAAAATACACCTGGTTGACAAATTGCTTATGATATGATATAATGTTTCTTGTAAGGTCTTTACAAGACAAGACTATTTTTCTGGGTAGCAATCACTCATTATTAATCGATTTCAACAAAAAATCCCCATAGAGGGGATTTTTTGTGCTCTTTGAAACAGATTAACGTTTCGAGAATTGTTCGCGTTTGCGAGCTGAGCGAAGACCGTATTTTTTGCGTTCTTTCTCGCGTGGATCGCGTTTGACGAATCCAGCTTTTTTGAGAACTGGGCGCAAATCTGGGAATTCGGTCGTGAGAGCTTTGCTGATGGCAAGTTTGATTGCGTCAACTTGGCCAGCAAGTCCACCGCCAGAAACGCGGATTGAAATATTGTAATCTTTTTGCTTTTGAGCGAGAGCTAGCGGATCGGTAATCTCTGCGAGGTAAGACTTGTTACCTGAAAGATATTCGAGAGCCGGCTTGTCGTTGATGGTGATTTCGCCCTTGCCTTTGTAAAGACGAGCACGAGCAGTAGCAGCTTTGCGGCGGCCAAGACCATAAACGTAGGTGGTTTTTGTCGCTGTCATTATTTAATCTCCTTTGGCTGTTGAGCAGTGTGAGTATGTTCAGCGCCATCGAAAACACGCAAGCGAGCTAAACGATCAGCTGCAAGTTTGTTCTTTGGCATCATACCTTTTACTGCTTCTCTGATTGCGAGAGAAGGATCTTTTTCGATGACTTCTTCGAGTTTGAGCTCGGTTAGACCACCTGGGAATCCACTGTGACGATAGTATTTTTTGTCAACCATCTTATTGCCAGTAACTTGGATGTTTTTGGCATTGACGACGACGACATAATCACCATTGTCGATGTGTGGAGTGTAAGTGACTTTGGACTTTCCCATCAATTTGTCAGCAATGACAACGGCAAGTTTGCCGAGTGGAAGAGTCGAAGCGTCGATGAGATACCATTCACGCTTGATTTCGGAAGACTTTTGAGAATAAGTTTTCATTATTTCGTCTCCTTTTTCTCGGTGTCGATTTCATCAACAAAGGAAATAGTTCCCATTTCAGAGTGGTCACCTTTGCGGAAGCCTGCATGTTCGATGCGAAGGTATCCGGAATCGCGTTTGATTTGTGGAGCAATGACATCCATGAGGAAGTCAGCAACTTCCATATCGTTTAAGCGAGCGATGAGGAGGCGGCGATTTGCAAGTCCACCTTTTTTGGCGATGGTGACGAGCTTCTCTGTGTCACGACGAATTTCTTTGGCACGAGCGAGAGTGGTTGTTATTGATTGATATTTGATCAGGGAGCACATCAGCCCACGTTTAAGTGCGGTCCTCTGATCGGTTTCACGGCCGAATTTACGGCCCTTGTATCCGTGGCGATGCATTATTTAGTTAACTCCGTTATTTTTTCTTTAACTTCCTCTAACGCTTTCGAGCCAAATCCTTTGAGTTCTTTCATTTCAGAATCAGTGAGATGAACGAGCTCTTCAAGACTGTGGATGTCGTTATTGATAAGTGCGTTAGCGGTGCGAGCGGAAAGACCAAGCTCCTCGATCGGGAGGCTGAGGCCGGAATTGTCTTCACCGTCATTTGCGCCTGGAGCAGCAACACGTTCAAGTGATGCGCCTTCAGCAAGTGCGGTGTATTGATTGACAAGAATGGCAGCAGCTTCGTTGAATGCTTCATGAGGAGTGATTGTTCCGTCAGTATCAACAGTGATTGTCAACTGTTGAAGATTTGTGTCTTGACCAACACGAGTGTTCTCAACTTTGTAGCGAACACGAAGAACTGGGGTGAAAACTGCGTCAAGAGCGATCATGTCGCTGTGAACACGAGATTCGCCAGCTTTTTCGATTGTGAGATATCCGCGACCAGTTTCGACGATGAAATTCATTTTCAAAACGAATTTTGGATCATCGATGTGGCAGATAACTTGGTTTGGATTAGCGATTTCGACGTCGGCTGGGAGTTTGATGTCGCCAGCAACAACGCGTTTGTCGCCATCTTTTTCGCTTTGGTCAGAACCTTTGATTTCGAGGCTCAATTCGACAGGGGTGTCGCTGTGGCTTTTGAAACGAATGTTCTTTAGGTTGAGCATGATGTCGACGACATCTTCACGAATGCCTGGAATGGCTGCATATTCGTGAGTGGAACCTTCAATGCTGAAAGCAGTGATGGCTGCACCTTTAATGCTCGAAAGTAAGACACGACGGAGAGAATTGCCGAGAGTGTTGCCATAGCCATAATAAAGTGGCTTGATAACAAATTCGGCGCTAGTTTCGCTGAGTTCTTTGATTTCAGCGATGTTTGCTTCATGAATAGCTTTTGTTGTCATTTTCTCTCCTTAATTTTAGCGTGAGTAATACTCGACGATTAGTTGTTCGTTAATGCCCACCTCGGCTTCTTCACGCTTTGGTAGTCCGGTGATTTCAATTTTCATCTTCTTTGCGTCAGCTTTCATCCAGCTCAAAGTTGTTTGAGAAGATGCAGCGATGATGTTTGGAAGATTTTTGAAATATTCGGATTTTTGTGACTTTGCGCGGACCTCGAGGATGTCACCTGGTTTCAAACGAATTGAAGGGACATCGATGCGGCGACCGTTCAAAGTGAAATGTCCATGAGAAACGAGTTGACGTGCTTGGCGACGAGTTGTCGCAAAACCTGCACGATAAACTGCGTTATCTGCGCGGCGTTCAAGGAACTCGAGAAGTTTTTCACCAGTCAAGCCGTCAGCTTTTTGAGCTTCTGCCATAACTTTTGCGAATTGCTTTTCGAGGAGTCCATAAAGACGACGAACTTTTTGCTTTTCGCGGAGCTGAGTCAAATAAAGACTGCCACCACGAACACGCATATCACCATGTTGACCTGGAATACCGGTCTTGTGGCTCATAACTTTGTGAGCCTTTGGCGCGAGAGCATAGCCTTCGCGACGTGATTGTTTTACGATTGGAGATTTATCGCGTGCCATTATGGTTTCCTTTCTCCCTTAGGGCGCACACCACCGTGAGCGATAGGGGTTACATCGGTAATAGAGTTGATTTTTAGACCAACAGTTGATGCTGCGCGGATTGCGCTGTCACGACCGAGGCCGATGCCTGAAACGTAGACGTCAACACTATTTAAACCGTGTTCTTTTTTAGCGATTTCAAGAGCTTTTTCTGCGGCGATGCCTGCGGCATAGGCTGTTCCTTTTTTGGAACCGCGGAAACCGTTGGCGCCAGCGGAAGATTGAGAGAGAATTCCACCGGTTTTGTCGGAGACGCTGATGATCGTGTTGTTAAAGGTTGCTTTGATGTGAATTTCACCTGCGGTGACAATCTTTTTGCCTTTTTTGCCTTTAACTTTTGTGGCTTGAGCTTCAACCACAGGAGCTTCAGTTTTAACTTCTTCTGTCATTTTCTACTCCTTTATCCTAGGTCTTGCTTGCTGCCTTAGGTTGTGCACCACCGACCGCGATCGCCTTACCCTTACGTGTACGTGCGTTAGTACGGGTACGTTGGCCGTTGACTGGTAATTTAGCCTTGTGGCGGATTCCCTTGTAGGAATTGATATCCTTTAAGCGTTTGATATTGTTGGTCACGAGGCGTCTAAGATCACCCTCAACGGAATATTTTTTGGAAATAATGTCGTTGATTTTTTGTTCTTCAGCCTCGGTGAGATCTTTCACCCGAGTGGTAGGCTCGATTTTAGCCTCCGCAAGGATAGCTTTTGATGTTGTTCTGCCGATTCCATAAACATAAGTAAGGGCAATCCAAACTTGTTTATCGGAAGGGATAACAACGCTGGCAATTCTAGCCATATATTTTAACCCTGCCTTTGCTTGTTCTTAGGTTTTTTCTTATTGATGACACGAAGAACACCTTTGCGGCGAACGATGATGTCATCTGGCGAGATTTTTTTCACACTTGCACGTACTTTCATGTGTCAAAATCCTTTCCTAATTATAGTTATTATTATTATTGATTTTCCCTGTAATTTCTGGAAAATCGAGGATTTTGAGGTATTTGAGCGGAATAATATCCTTTTTTCGGAAAATGTTGTAAAAATTACAACATTTTATATTTTGAGGATATTTACCTCACCTCTGGGTTCTCACCAGAGCCATTTCCATTGAAAAACTACCCGTTTTTCTCTGAAAATTAATCCTTGAGGCGGAAGCTGATTCTGCCCTTTGTAAGATCGTAAGGGGTTAACTCTACTTCTACCTTATCACCAGGCACAAGACGGATAAAGTTTTTGCGCATTTTTCCGCTCATGTGCGCAATGATAATATGACCATTCTCGAGTTCAACCCGAAATTGGGTATTAGGCAAAGCCTCAACGACTTTACCGGTGAGTTTTATCACTTCCTTTTGACTAGCCATAAATTACTTGGTAATTGTAGCAAATTTTTTTCAAAAAATCAAGCATATTTTAAGAAAGATTTGCAAGTTCTGAAATAATTGGATATGTACCCATACGCGGATCCTCTTTATTCTCTCTGAAACTACCGTCTGCTACATACATTCCGCCTTGATATTTGCTGGTTCCGGCATAAACATATGAGGAAGGTAGTCCATAATATCGTTGAGAACCAAAGCCGTTGTAGCGATTTGTAAACTTGCATAAACCTTTCATTGAATAAAAATCTACTTTATTATAATCTTGATAGCCTTTCAGCTGAGACTCGATGGCTGCAACCGCTGAATCGAAAAAGTTCTCGAAATACAATCCTTTAGGTACGTGTGTCGTAACTTGACCGAGCGGGTCTCCATTTTGAAGATAACTATCAAAATCACATCTCGACTCTCTGTAATGAATGGCACAAATTGCTTCTGTCGGAATGTCGATTCCCGTATCTTCCTTGATTTTCTCAACAATTCTTTTGTAGGTTTCTATGTTTTCTTTATATGTCTTTTTTATGAAGTTCATTTCGTTCTTCATGTATTCCGTCAGGTGAATACCTAGCTTCATATCGTCCTTGATTTCTGATTTATTTTCGTTATTTTCGGCTTCTATAGCCGTTGTAGATTCATTATTATTCTCCAACTCATCAAACATGGCCTGTGTTTGATAAACTAAGTCCGAAGATTCATCTTGACTTGTATTATTTTTATCTACATCAACTCCTGAATGAGGCGGGCTTGTCGTTGTCTCCGTGGCCGTTGTTTGTTCAACTAGAGTTTCTTCGTTTTTATCTAATTCCGTAGTATTTTGTTCAATGCTTACTGCATTTTCCGTATTATTTTCATCGAAAATCATTTGATTATAGATATTTTCAACGCTATCTCTGGTTTTTGTATCAGATTCATCTGCGGCAGTAGTTGTTGAGTTCTCGAGTTCATCAGGACGTTTCGTACGCGATACCGCAGAAGCCGTTCCTCCAATTGTTAGCGTAACAAGCAGAATCGCCGTTGCTTTTTTACCTAAATCAAGCATCACCTTTTTGTTCTCGTGTTTTTCCTCCTTGAATATATGATATTTTTCGGCAAGTTTTGTTTTGTTTAGTTCGTAGAAATCATTAGTACGGCGACGAAGACTATCGACGTCTTCGCTAATAACACTTTTAATATTTTTATATATTCTCCTGGCTATTTTGGCTGTTTTTATAACCTTATTTCCTGTTTTTTGCCATTTTTCTCGACTACGAGCAACATCTTTACTTTCCAATGCTTCTCGATTTCTTGTTTTTTTAAGATCTTTTATATTGTTAAGATTTGCCTTTTCTATTCTACTGCTTGGGATTTTTTTGGCGTCCTTCAAGAATCCTTCGCTATTAGGTCGTCCTTCGTTGGAATATTTTTGAGTTCCATTTTGGTAAAAATGAGGGGGGTTTGCAAAACTTGGAACTTCTGGGCCAGGGTTTGAGACAAAATTATCCGCAGGAAGCTCTGGTGGATTAAAAATCTTTTTTGGTGTTAATTGCTCATCTTCATGTTGTGTGTTGGAGCTTCTAAGAAAATGAGGGGCTTCTGGGCCAGGGTTTGAGACAAAATTATCCGCTGGAAGATCTGGTGGATTAAATAGTTTTTTTGGTTCAATATTAGTAGAATCATCTGAATAATTAGAGATTCTCTCTGACCCACTATTGGCCTTTTCTTTATCGAGATTTCTAAAACTTTCCTCGAGTTCTCTCCATAGTTTTGCAATTTCGTCATCTACATTAAATTCATTGCTGCTTTTAAAACTATTTGGATTCATGCTCATATCTCCATTTTAAAATCTTTTTGCTTATTTTACCAGTCAATTTTCTGCTTTCCCCATTTTTCAAGCTGGGCGTTGGTTTTCGAAAACGGTTTACTACCAAAGAAACCATTATAGGCGGAAAGCGGAGAAGGGTGAGCGGATTCAAGAATAAGATGCTTTTTTGTGTCTATTAGAGATTTTTTTGAGCGTGCATCACGACCCCAAAGAATAAAAACAAGATGATTACATTTTTCGTTGAGATATTTTATCGTGGCTTCAGTGAAAATCTCCCAACCTTTTCCTCGATGAGAAGCGGCTTTGTGAGCCTCGACGGTCAAGACGTTATTGAGAAGCAAAACTCCCTGTTTTTGCCAGGATTTCAGGCAACCGGTTTTGTTTTTGTGGCTACCAATATCTGAGTCGATTTCTTTATAGATATTCACGAGTGATGGCGGAATTTTCTCAGTCGGCGGGACGGAAAAGGCGAGTCCGTGCGCAGCGCCTGGGGTATGATAGGGGTCTTGACCTAAAATCACAACCTTAATATCGTTCAAATCAGTCGAAAAAGCAGAAAAAACCTGGCCTTTTTCGGGAAAAATCGTTTTTTTGGCGTATTCTTCCTTCAAAAAAGCGGAAAGCTCCTTGAAATAAGGCTTTTCGAATTCCGAATCAAGAAATTTCCTCCAACTTTCGTGCATAGATTTATTATAACATCTTAAAGAAAAAATGCTCTTAAACGAGCATTTTATAAAAATAATTTCCTTGTTATTAAGCGATGCATCCAATTATAATCCATGTAATGGCCGAGATGCACAAGATAATCGCTAATAGCAGATACATTCCAGAAAGCACCAGGGTCATTTTTTAACCTTCCAAAAAGTATTTGCTACGGAGAATTCCGTACCATATTCCCGTTATATCACGCTTACGCTATTTTGTCAACTATTTGAGTTTTTTGCGGAGGATTTCGCCAGCAACGGCTGGGTTTGCTTTGCCGCCCGAGGCTTTCATGACTTGACCAACGAGGAAGCCGAGGACTTTTTCTTGGCCAGCTTTGAAATCTTCTTGAGCCTTCTTTGTTTCTGGCTTTTCAAGGACTTCGTCAACGATTTTCTCGAGCGCTCCTAGGTCATTTTCTTGAATCAAATTCAGTTCTTTGGCGATTTCTCTTGCGCTTTTCCCTTTCATGTCTGGGTCGAAGAAACGTAGGAAAACTTCTTTCGAGGCGGTCGAAGAAAGTTCTTTCTTTTCGGTCATTTCGCAGAGTTCGGAAAGTTGAGCAGCGGTCGGCAAATCGTCGAGCATTTCAACAGATTTTTCCTCAGCAAGAAGAACAGATGCAAAGAGGTTTGAAACGCGCGCCACATATTTTTCCTCTAGTTCGGCAAGTTTTGAAATAAGTTCCTTGTAGTCGAGAAGAATTTCAAGAGTGTCGTCAGCGATAATTCCTTTGAATTTCTTTCTGTAATCGCTTGGTAGTAGTGGTAATTTGGCTTTTTCTTCGGCAACAAATTCATCGGAAAGATTGAGCGGCGGAAGGTCTGGTTCTGGCATGTAACGATAATCTGCGGCGACTTCTTTGGAACGCTCCTGCTTTTTGTAATCGAGCACGCTCAGATGTTCCTCGTGCGTACCAAGGTGTTCCCATTCGATGCCATGTTCCTGCATGATTTCCGCAAGGCATTCCTTTTCGTGGTTGACCCACTGGTTCCACTCGGTATCTCCTCGCGTCCCGCCCTTGAAGCCCAGCGATTCCAGCGCTTTTTTCAGCGAAACCCTTGTGCTCAGTCCTCGCTTGCTGCCCGTGGTGTAGGGGACGAAATCGATGTGCAGATGCGGCGTCGCCTCGTCCATGTGCATGTGAGCCGAGAAAACACGCAGGCAGGGATTCCTCTGTTGGAACGCTTTCATGTACTGATCGAGGATTTTTGCGGCCTG
>JAZUHD010000030.1:0-19286 GCA_045641545.1 Candidatus Nanosyncoccus sp. | reverse complement strand
CCGTCGCCCTGACAATGTTCGCAACGACCACCTTTAACATTGAAACTGAATCTGCCGGCTTTGTAGCCACGAATTTCTGCTTCTGGTTGTTTTGCGAAGAGTTCGCGAATTTGGTTGAAAACTCCAGTGTAAGTTGCAGGATTTGAACGAGGAGTACGACCAATTGGAGACTGATCAATGACGATGATTTTGTCGAGATTTTCAATACCATCAATGCGTTCATGAAGACCAGAAACGGTTTGAGCACGGTTTAAACGAGCGGAAAGTTCATTAGCGAGAATTGAATTCACGAGTGTCGATTTTCCGGAGCCAGAAACGCCGGAAACAACCGTCATGACGCCAAGCGGAAAATGGACGTCAATGTTTTTTAGATTGTTTTCGCGAGCACCGACAATAACAATTTCTTTGCCTTGTTTTGCTTTTCTGCGTTTTTTCGGAGTATCAATTTTCAAGGCACCGGAAAGATATTGACCAGTGATGGACTTTTCGTTTTTCATGATTTCTTCAGGCGTGCCAGCAGCAATAAGTTGACCGCCACGATTGCCGGCAGCTGGGCCAATATCAATAATATAATCCGAGGCAAGCATTGTGTCTTCATCATGTTCGACGACGAGAACAGTGTTTTTCAAATCGCGGAGATGCTTCAGAGTATTAATCAATTTGTCATTATCACATTGGTGAAGACCGATTGACGGTTCATCAAGAACATAAAGAACACCTTGGAGACCGGAGCCAATTTGGGTGGCAAGACGAATGCGCTGAGCTTCACCACCAGAAAGAGTGTTGGCGGCGCGACCAAGTTCAAGATAGCCAAGACCGACATCTTGCATGAATTGAATGCGCTCGCGAATTTCTTTCAAAATTGGGTCGGCAATCATTTTTTCTGATTCGTCGAATTTCAAATCTTCGTTCAAGAATTTCAAGGCCGCATCAACTGACATGCTACACATGTCGACAATATTCAATCCATGAACAGTAACAGCAAGAACGGCAGGTTTCAAACGGGCACCATGACATTCTTGACATTCACGAACGCGCATAAAGCGTTCAATATCTTTTTTGGTAAACTCTGACGTATCAGGATTGTTGAAACGACGTTCAAGAGTCGGAATGACGCCTTCATAAGTAGTTTCATAAACGGTTCCATCAGCAAAACGGCCAGAGCCCATAATTTTCATCTTATATTTTTCGTTACCTGTGCCATAGAGAATTTTTTCTAAATCTTCTGGTTTCAAATCGCGAATCGGAACGTGAATGGAAAAATTGTGCTTTTTTGCAACAGCATCAAGACGTTTGAGCCACCATGCATCTTGATTAATGCGGTTAAAAGGACGGATGCCACCCTCGGCGATGGTGAGATTTTTATTAAACACCAGAGCTGGATCAACTTCCATACGCGAGCCAAGGCCAGTACAAGTTTCACAGGCACCTTGAGGAGCGTTGAAGGAGAAAAGGCGCGGCTCGAGTTCCGGGATAAGCTCGTTTGGATGATCTTCACAGGCGTAGCGTTGGGAAAATACGAAAACTTCCGAATTGTCACTTGAGATTCTTTTTCCTTCAACGGAGGTGGAATTGTCGTTAATTTTCAGGAGTTTGATAATTCCCTGGCCAAGTTCGAGGGCTTGTTCGATTGAGCCCGAAATACGACTAATTAAATCTGGGGACAAAATAAAGCGATCGACAATGAGCTCGATTGTGTGGCGCTCATTTTTTTCTAGCTCTGGAAACTCATCAAGAGCGTACACTATTCCGTCAACACGAACGCGAGAGAAGCCTTTTGAAGAATATTGGTCTGGAATGTGGAGGAATTCGCCTTTTTTCTCGTTGACGATTGGAGCAAGAAGCATCAGCTTTGAGCCGAGCGGAAGCTTCATAACTTCATTCACGATATCTTCGGTTGAACGGCGAGAGACTTCTTTGTGGCAGATTGGACAGTGCGGAACACCAACGCGCGCAAAGAGGAGACGAAGATAATCATAAACTTCCGTAACTGTGGCGACGGTGGAACGAGGGTTTCTGGAAGTGGATTTTTGGTCAATGGAGATGGCTGGAGAAAGTCCTGTAATCATGTCAACATCGGGTTTATCCATGACACCTAGAAACATGCGCGCGTAGGAACTCAAAGATTCAACATAGCGACGCTGACCTTCGGCATAAATCGTGTCAAAGGCGAGGCTAGACTTTCCAGAACCAGATAAACCTGTAATGACAACTAGCTTATCACGCGGAATATCGACATCGATATTCTTGAGATTATGTTGGCGAGCGCCCCGAATTTTGATGTAGTTTTCATTATTTTCCATAAATTCTTCTCAATTAAACGCAAATATTATACACGGTTTTCGCAAAAAAGTCCATATCATCCATCTGGGAACAAAAAATGTTGTAATTTTTACAACATTTTTTTATTATTTTTATATTTTCGCTTAAAAATGCTTACCAAGGTTCAAAAAGTCAGAGATATTAATGGCAGCCATAGCGCCATCAGAGGCTGCAGTAATGGCCTGTTTCAGTGATCCAGAACGAACATCTCCAGCAGCGAAAACTCCAGGGACTTTCGTCATATAGTTTGCATCAGTAATAATGAAGCCATCTTCATCCAACATTTCTTGTGGCAGAAATTGAGTAGCTGGCTTTTTTCCAATCAATACAAAAATTCCATCAAACTGTTCTAACAGATCTATTGTCGGTTCAGTGTTTTCCATAATAGTGACATTTTTACAAGCACGAAGCTCATCAGCGATTCTTTTCTCCGCTTTAAGCAGAGAGTGCGTAACGATCGTAACGGTCTTTGCAATATTATTCGCAAGATAAAGCGCTTCGCCAACCGCCGAATTACCGCCACCGATAACTAAGACATTTTTGCTAAAATAGAGCGGAGCATCACATAATGCGCAGTAGGAAACCGGTTTTGTTGTCGGAAGGTCAAGATGAACTGGTTCGGAACCGGTTGCAATTAAAACGGATTTTACAAATTGTTCTTCATTATCAATAATTAGTGGTTTCAAGGAAGTGCAGGTGCCAAAATCAACATAGACGCCAAGATTTTGAGCTTGGCTCACAAGATTTTTTGCCAGCGTTTCTCCGTCGCCGTCATAGCCAGGGAAATTAGCAATATGTGAAATGTCTGGAAGTGCGCCTCCGAGACGATTTTTTTCAAAGATTTGAACATTTAGCCCAGCCCTAGATGCATAAATTGCAGCGGTCAAAGCGGCTGGCCCAGAGCCGATAATCGCTAAGTCTATCATTATTCTGTATACTCCAATCCGTATTGAGCATAAAGAAGTTTCATCTGAAGAGTATTAACTTCTTCTGCTAGTTTTTTATAATCGTCAGTCAATTCGACTGGCATAATCAAGAATTTCAAAGGAACATTTTTCTCTTCGCTCTCAGAATCGCAAGGGTTATAAGAATCCCCATAGGCGAGTGCGCCTGGAATTGTCACGATGCGTGCACCGCCAAGATGCATACCAGCAACACCAAGATACCAGCCTTCAATCAATGATTCTTCTTCAACAACGAGCGGCTGTTTTAGGGTTGTTGGTTCATCATAGTTGTCGAAACTAGAATCAAAAACGGTTTCATCTGAGCACCAGCCGACATAATATGCGCCGTAGCCAGTTGATTCGGCAGTCAATTTTTCGCCAGAACCGATTTTCAAGTCTTCGGTTTTCACTACATCGCTCGCGTTGGCGTTGCTAGCATTGAAGCCTTTGATTTTTGAGCGATAATCCGTCAATTTTCCGTAATATTTTTCTGTCATGCTTGACGACATTTCCTCGAGAGAAGCATTCTTTTCGTCATATTCAGCTTGATATTCAGCAACCAAAGCGTCATTCACTGCGGATTCTTCTGCCGCTGTTCCTGCACTGAGAATAAACGCAATATAGATTGCAACTGATGCTCCGAGCATTAGCGCAGCAATAATTGCGATAAATACTCGCTGTTTTGTGCTTGTTTTTAAGTCTGATTCTTGCATTTTACCTCCTAGATAACCTCCGCACCAAAATTATCAAATAAATCTTTTGTTATTTTCTCAATTATAGCAGAGATTTCGCCCGCGTCGAGTGTCTTTTTTGGATTGGAAAAACTCAGATGGAAGGAAACGTTTTTTGTTGTATTTTCGTTTTCTGGACGATAAATTGAGACTGGAATTATCTTATAGATCAATCCTTCTTGATTGAGGGTAGATGTGATATTTTGTTCTAATTCAGAAAAGTTTTGTTCTTTTTTGACTTTCAGCGTCAAATCACGTGTGACTGATGGGAATTTAGAAATATTTAGTGTTCTTTCGGCAACTTTTGGAAGATCAAGAATTTCATCTAAATCTATTTCAAATCCAGATACCAACGTTTCGAGTTTGAACTGTTTTAGGACTCTCGTGCGGATTTCGCCAAATTTAGCAATTTCCTTACCGTTGATAGTTAGAACCGCAGAGTGGAGAGGTTCAAAATATCCACCATTTTTGTTTGTTTCGATTTTAAGCATTTTTCTGTCGATTTTAAGAAAATCAAGCATCTTTTCGAGCGCAGTTTTTGCAGAATAATAATCGCCGAGAATCACGAAGCCGAGATGGTTTTTCATAATTGGAACATTATCATTATCAAGACCAAGGGTTTTCCTTGTTATCTGATTCATTTCGTAAATCGAGAATTCCGAGAATCCTGCTTTTAGATTTTCACGAATTTTGTCGATTAGGCTCGGAACGATTGATTGACGGAAGCACTGGAGTTCTGGGGAAATGGAATTGACGATTTTATATGAATCTTCTGGATCTTCGGCAACTTTTTCGAGCAAATCTTGGCTAATAAAAGAATAAGTCAGGACTTCATGGGAGTTCATCTTATCGGAAAGAATGTTGCGAATTTGAGACTTCAATGCGAGCAGAGGATTTAATTCGGCTTCGGTGAAATTACGAGTTGGGAGAGTTTGTGGAATATTGTCGTACCCCAAAAGGCGACCAACTTCTTCAATGATATCTTCTTTAATATGAATATCAGTCCTATAACACGGAGCGGTAATTTTTAGGCTTTCTTCTTCATCTTCAACCTTGAAGTTGACATTTTCGAGACATTTTTTGATTTCTGCCTTGGAATATTTTGTGCCAAGAAGTGAATTAATGTCAGATGTTGTAATTTTTACAACATTAGCTTTTGGACCTGCCATCCAGTTGTCGGAAAAATCAAGCGCGTTCCCATCGAGTCTCTTTATGGCTTCAGCAAGAACATTAAAAGTTTGGCTGGCCGGTTGGCCTTTTGTGAAGCGAGTGATTGCTTCCGAGAAAATGCCGTGTGCCATCTGGGTTTTTCGCAAATTATAGAGAGAGAAAGTGGCGGATTCGAGAATAATTTTCTTCGTTGAAGCATCAACTTCGGTGTTTTTGCCACCCATAGCGCCCGCAAGGGCGACTGGGGTGTTATTTGAAGTAATCAGGATGTCATTTTCGTTCAAATCAACGGTTTTGTCATCAATCAGTTGGAGTTTTTCTCCAGTTTCTGCGAGACGAACAATAATTTCTGGATTTTCTTTGCCGCCAATAGCGATGAACTTGTCATAATCGAAGGCATGAAGAGGTTGACCAGTTTCAAGCATCAAAATGTTTGTCAGATCAACAATTGGCGAAACTGGGCGCATTCCGGCTTTATAAAGAAAGACATCATCTTTTGTGAAATATTTCCCTTTTTCGAGATATTTATCGTCGATTTCTAGAACAGCGCAGGAATAGCGAGGGCAGATATTTTCGTCTTCAATTTTGATTTTGATTTTTGAATCTTTCGCAACAAGATTGTCATCTTTTTCAATCAAGAATCCTTCCGGGAAGACGGTTTCGTGATAAAGAAATTCTGGTTCGACAAATTGTTTACCAAGAATACCGGCGATTTCACGGGCAAAACCAATTAGACCAAAACAGTCTGGACGATGAGTGAGAGATTTGTTTTCGATATCAAGAATAATGTCGTCCAAATCGAAGATATCAGCAAAGTTATCGCCAGGTTTTGCAGTTTTTGGATCAATTTCGATAATGCCATCATGATCCGCACCAGCGAAGCCAAGTTCATCGGCAGCAGATAGCATGCCATTCGATTCATAGCCACGAAGTTTGCGGACGCTCAAGCGGAAGTTTTCGTTGCCGAAAGTCTCTGGAACGATTGAGCCCGGCATAATCCAAACCGCCAACATTCCTTCGTGGACATTTGGCGCCCCGCAGACAACCTGAATATTTTTCTCGCCATCAAAGATTTGACAGAGAGAAAGGTGAGTTTCTGGAATTTTTTCACATTCTACGACTTTGACGATCTTGATTCCTTCATATTTTTCGGCGAGAGATTCGGTTCCCTCGATCTCAACAAGACGTGAGCCGATGAACTTTAATAGGTCTTCTGTTGGAATATCGATATCAACATATTTTTTTAGTGCATTTAATGAAATTTTCATAATTAGAACTCCTCCAAGAATTCAAGTTTGCCTGATTCAAAATAGCGAATGTCATTAATTTTTTCTCTCAACATAACGAGACGGTCGATGCCGCCGCCAAAAGCAAAGCCTTTGTATTTTCCTGGATCGATGCCGGCGCATTTCAAAACGTTCGGATGAATCATGCCACAACCGCCCATTTCGAGCCAGCCATCACCTTTGCCGCCAAGAGCCTTTGGTTTTTCAATTAAGAATTCAACCGACGGCTCAGTGAACGGGAAATAGCCTGGCTGAGTTTTTATATTGAGTTTTTGGCCATAGTAAGACTCAAAGAAATGTTTCCAAGTGCCAAGGAGATCGCCCATTGTAGCGTTCTCAGACACAAAGATTCCCTCACACTGATAAAAAGTGTGCTCGTGAGTCGCGTCAACATCTTCGTTTCTGAAAACACGTCCAGGAATGACGACAGCAATATTTTTGCCTTCGTCAAGATTTTTCTTAAATTTTTTCAAGGCACGGTGTTGCATTGTCGAAGTGTGAGCTGGAGGAATATATCCTTCTTCTGTGCGGAAGGTATCATAGCCATCACGTGCAGGATGACCTTCTGGAAAGTTCAAACTTTCAAACATATGAAATTCATCATCAAGCTGATTGGCTTCCATAACATCGAAGCCCATTCTAGAATAAATTTCTGTTACACGGTCAAGTTCGGTCATGAGAGGATGTTTAGAGCCAAATTTCATCGTTTCGTTTTTTGCGTTTTCAGCAAAAGGAGCCGTCAAGTCAATTGGATTAACCGATTCTTCTTCGGCCGATTCTTCAAGTTTTTTGATTTCAGAAAGAAGGCTTTGTTTTTTCTGGTTAATTTTTTCACCAAAAGCCTTACGTTCTTCGACCGGTAATGTTTTTATTTTGGCGTATTCTGCGCCGAGATTTTTTAATTCTTTTTTCAGCTCTTCGATGTTTGACATAGTATATATATTATACCATATCTAACAGGGATTAAAGGATGATTATAAACAGGGCAATGATTGCAAGAACAATCAAAACTGCCCAAACCCAAGAGAATTTTCCGGACCTTTCGGTTTCTTTCAAATATTCTGAACTTCCAACAAAATCCTTGTCGTCAATTTCCATTGTTTCTTGAGACTTTCTACGGATGCTGGCATTAATATCTTTCGTAAGCTTCGAATTGTCATCATCTTTGGTGACCATTATACCCATTTCTTTTCCTTTTTCTTAATCTATTTCCTTACAATTGTATCACAACTGTGCTATAATGCCACTAATATTATTTAAGGAGGTTATATGGCAAACAATAAGCCAAAAAAGACCACGACCGCAAAGTCTAAAGCCGCAACTGCGAAAAAAGCTCCTGCCAAGAAAGCAACCGAAGCTCCAAAGTCGACTCCTAAAAAATCGACAAAATCCGCAAGCGCAGCTAAGAAAACTATTAAGGCTCCAGCTGTCGTAGAAGAAAAAAAGGTGGACAAAGTTGAAACTAAAAAAGAGACAAAAGAAGCCGTCGTAAAGGAAATTCCCTTCAATGTCGTCGAGAAAAAGCCAGGATTCTTCAAAATTCTCTTTAGCAAAAAACGCGAAACGAATGAAAATATTTTGACCGTTTTCAAAGATAAGAAAATTTGGGGTGCTTTGATTGCTGAGGTTTTTGGAACTATGCTTCTTTCTATAGTTCTTTTGACGCTCGGTGTTTATCAACCACTTTATATGTTCTTTGTTTATGTTGGCATTACGCTTTTGACCTTTGGTCTTTCTGGCGCAAATCTCAACCCGATTATCACTGCTGGAATGATGGCAACCAGAAGAATGTCAGCCATTCGTGGCGTTCTTTATATGATCGCTCAAATCCTCGGTGCCTGGGCCGGCTTCTTAATCGTCAAAGGCTTTTGTGTTGCTGCTGGGCAAGAAGTTTCTGAAATGCTTCCAAAAATGGCAGCTATCGAATCTGAATCTTTCTGGCTCATCACTATGATTGAATTCTTGGGTGCCGTAATTATCGGTTTGACTTTTGCCCGCGCCCTTCAATACAAGCGTAGTGCATTGACTTTTGCTATGGTCATTGCTGGTGGTTTTGTTGTTGCATTGATTGCTGCAATTGTTATTTCTTCAACATTTGCTGGTCTTTCTGACAATTTCATCATGAATCCAGCCGTCGCATTGATGTATCAAATCTTGCCAACTTCTGGAGCTGATGCTTCTGCTGTTCTTGGCGACATCGCTATCGCTCTTGCAACTTACGTTGTTTTCCCAGTTCTTGGTGGAATTATTGGATTCGGAATTTCCGACATTGCATCTATTTTCAATAATGAAAAGATGGAAATGTAACATTTCAAAAAAATAGCCCCGAAAGGGGTTATTTTTTTGTGAAACCCAATCAAAAGATATCGCCAGTTCTCAGGTTTAGTTACATTTTAGCATAAACGTCTTGTTTTGTCAAGATAATCTAAAAACTCCCCTTTCGGGGGGAGTTTTTAGAAAGCGCAGATTGCTCCGCTGGTATATGGTGTTTGTTTTTTCATGTTTTTGTTGACCCTTTCCTAGACTATTTTACCATAAATATTTTATTTATTTATAGCTTTTAGATAGTTTTTTAAGCTTCTTTTAGAAATTTTCTTGATAAATCTATTAATTTTTCTGAATTGTAAATATTTCAAGGAACCTTTTATATCTGTCTTCACTTTCACTCCCTCTGGAAAATAATGAATTTGATACTTTTTTATCGTCTTTCCATTAAGTAAATCATAGTCACGATAAAATGTGTCATTATTGCGCAGCGCTTTTTCGGATTCTTTTCTATAGAAAATTCTATAGAAATAATCATCACAGAGCAGATGAAAGAAATATCCCCTCCAATAATCATCGCTCATATCAACCTGAGTACTATTTAAGAAGGATTTAAAATCTACTGCAAAAAACTGATCGGTAATTTTGTAATGGCTTTTGTCTTTATTCTCGGTAAAATCTGGAGCGACACAGCCGTCGAAAAATCTTTTCTCGTCCTTGATGTCGCGAGGATGTTTTTTGATATATTCTTTAGCACAGGCTAGGTGAATTATTAAGCTTGGCATTATCTTTCCTTTGGGAACAGTGGAGTTTCCGGCGGAAGGATTGAAGAGTTTTTAAAAATCTTTTCGATTTTTTCGGCAGTTTCCGGAATGAACGGAGAAAGTTCGAGCGCAGAATGAAGTATTTTGTCGACACATTCCGTGAGGACCGCTTCGAGTTTTTCGGTTTCGCCGTTTTTTGCGAGTTCCCATGGTTTCTCTTCGTCAATTTTTTTGTTCAAATCATGGATGTGCCCCCAAACATGTTCGAAAGCTGCATTGAAATTCCAACTATCCATTGCATCGACATAGGCTGGAGAAAAATCAGTTTCTTTCACGGCATAATTCAGGTTGTTTTTCTTGCAAAGCGTAGCAAGACGTTGGACGAGGTTACCTAAATCGTTTGCAAGCTCACCATTATAAGCTGCCTCAAATTTGTCCCATGTAAAATCTGAATCAACAAAATTATCAACATGACGAAGGAAGTAATAGCGACAAGCATCTGTGCCATGTTTTTCTAAGATTTCAAGAGGATCAACAACGTTACCTATAGACTTTGACATTTTTTGGCCGTCAACATTAATAAATCCGTGTGAGAAAATCACTTTTGGGAGAGGAAGATTTAAGCCGAGAAGCATTGCTGGCCAAATGATTGCATGAAAACGCAAAATGTCTTTACCGACAAATTGGACAGAAGCTGGCCACCATTCATCGATTTCGTTTTCTGGGTAGCCAAGAAGTGTAATGTAGTTCGAGAGAGCATCAATCCAGACATACATGACTTGCGAATCGTCGCCTGGAACCTCAATTCCCCAGCTCAAATTCTTTTTTGGACGAGAAATAGAAACGTCCGGCGTATCGTCGAGAAGATTCAAAATTTCCTTTTTGCGGAATTCTGGAAGAATTTTCATTTCGTCAGATTCTATGGCTTTTTTGATGTCATCTTTGAAATCCGAGATGCGAAGATAGTAATTTTTTTCGGCAAGTTTTTCGTAAGGTTTCTGATGATCTGGGCAAACTCCAGAATTTTCTTCGACTTCCTTTTCCGTCACAAATCGTTCGCAACCCTCACAATACCAGCCTTCATATTCGGCGGAATATATGTGGTTTTCGAGTTTTTTCCAAATTTCTTGGCAGCGACGTTCGTGATCTTTGTTTATTGTGCGAATAAAGTCGGTTGGATGAACATTTAATCTTTCAATAAAGTTTTTGAAATTATCGGAATTTTCTTTGACATAGTCTTCAACAGAAATTCCTTGATCTTTGGCTTTGTTAAAAATTTTGTTGCCATGTTCGTCGGTTCCAGATTGAAAGCGAACTTCTTCGCCGCGTTTTGACATATATCGAAAATAGACGTCGGAAAGGAGATAATCCATGGCGTGACCGACGTGAGGTTTACCGTTTACGTATGGGATTGCTGTTGTGATATATGTCTTTGTCATGAATATATTGTACAATCTTTTTCTAATATTTTCAACAAAAAACACCCCTTATCGAGGTGTTTCGATTAATTATTTATTCTGCCGAACAATATTCCGCGTACAGTTCTCTCGTTTCTTCATCTAGCTCGTCACACATAGATGAATATAGATTGTTATAATAGCTTTGGTAATATTCTTGAATATCATTACTAATTTCTTCAATCAGTTCCATTAATGGTTCTGAGTTCTCGGGCGCAGCAATTTCGATTGAATCTGGATATGAGAGTTTGAGCTCTACTGATATTGTTGTTTTTGTTTGATATTCTTCATCTCCATGCTCATCAATAATATCGAAAAATACCCTGGAAATATTTTTGGATTTATCTATTTCTACAAATATTTCGGGCAAATTAGCCATAGTTTCTTCCAAATCTTCTTGCGTAAAATCTTCGAATAGCTCATCTACGACATCTGAAGAATAATTATCAATATCTTCCATTTCGCATACTTTTGGTAAATCTATATAAAGAAAGTCATAATATTGCTTCGCGTATTGTTTGATTAGATTATATAGTTGTTCGTTATTAATACTGATTGTATATAATGTTCCATTTTCTGCTTTCTGCTCTTGTCCTTCATAAACAACCAACGATATAACTCCGCCTAGATCATTTAGATTGACTATTTCCGGCAACTTTGATTCAACTTGTTTTTCTATGCATGAATAATCAATGTTCTGAGGAGTTAATTGATTAGCGTCAGCTAGTTCTTTGAGGTCAATTTTATACCACTGATTGTCAATTTCATCTATATAATAATCAAGATCTAGTCCCAACGTATTACTACCGCCAAGACTATCAGATATATAATTATCATAAATTTCTTTAAGTCCATCAAGTTTGATATATTGACCATCTTTTTGAATACTAACTCCTTGACCGTTAAGCGAAATATCAAGATTATTTGATATCGAATATGGGCTGTCATTTTCTGAGTTTATACCCAAATCCAAGTCTATCTTGGCATTACCGCTGTCCGCAAACTCAGCCACAAATGTTGAGTTGAAACTATTTTTTGACGTGGTTTCTCCGTCATCGATTGCTGCGAAGTCATATTTGACGCTTCCATCAATCTTGAGATTTTTATTCGCAATTTCTGCGCTCGATTGTTCAGGTGAAGAAATTGCCTTGATCGTGTCGACAAATTTTGTCGAGGCCGTTAATGCATCTTGTTTAGGATCATTAGCAAACAGCATAATAAAAATAACAGCGCATCCAGCCAACAATAGGACTAATACGAGAATAATGATCCATGCTTTACTTTTTTTTGGCTTACTTGTTGGTATATTAATTGCCGTTTGAGGTTCGTTTTGAGCAGGTTCCACCGAAACAGGTTCAGCCATTAACTGTTCCGGAGGAAGATTGGTCGCATTTTGTTCTGGCTGAGGTCCCAAAATCGGAGCTTCCGACGGAGCGTTCACATTTGGATTAATCGGTGCTGATTGAGGACCCGATTGAGAATTGTATTGATTATTTTCGTCCATTTTTTGCCTTTTTGTTTTGATTGTTTTCTTAAAATTAGCATAAAAAGTTTAAAAAAGCAAGCGTCTAGATGATTTCTGCAAGTTTTTGCCAATCTTCAAGAGAGAGTGATTCTGCACGAACATTTTCGTCGAGATTTAGTGTTTTTAGCGCTTCTGAGACCTTTTCGCGAGAGATAAGTCCAGAGGTGGACAAGTTGGCTGTCAGTTTCTTGCGAGGCATCTTGAAGCCAATACGGGCCAAATTAAGGGCTTTTTCGGAGACTTTTGGCGATTCATAGGGGTTCAAAATGATAATCTCGCTGTCGACTTTTGGAGGCGGCGTAAAGAATTCGCGACCGACAACTGGACCAAGCGTAACAGACGCGCGATTTTGTACCATAAGTGACAAGAGCGAATTTCTTCCCTTTTCGGCGGCAATACGTTCGGCAACTTCTTTCTGAATCAAAAGCACAATTCTTTCCGGAAGGTTTTCGGCGTGGAGAAGTTTTTCGATAATCGGAGATGTGATGTAGTATGGGATGTTTGCAGCAACGACATATGGTTTCTTGATAGATCCTAAGTCAAATTTGAGAAAATCTTCATTTTTCACAGTGAGGTTTTTACCCGGGAAGGATTTTGGAAGGTTTTTTGCGAGATTTTCGTCAAATTCAACGGCCAGAACCTCATCAAATCTGCGAAGAAGCGCAGACGTAAGAGTGCCAAGTCCTGGACCGATTTCGAGGCAAAAATCGGTTTCCACATCTTCTGCGGCGAAATTCGCAATATCGTCAAGAACCATACGGTCTTTGAGCCAGTTCTGTCCGAGTGATTTTTTGTTTTTCATTAAATTCCATCCCTTTTCGTCCAGTCAGTGGCAAGGTCAAACTGTTCTGGATTTGTTTGCGCGAAAGTTCCAGTGTCATAAACTTTTCCGAGTCCAAGCGATGTCTGAACAACGGAGCAGCGAGGGTAGCGACTTAATTCGGCAGCAACAAGGACATAGCCATCATCATCAACTTTTGCGCCGTCTTCACGAACAGAATAAGACGTTTTACCGCAGAATTTCATTACACCAGACATATTAAGGTCATAATATGTTTCTTGACGTTCAACAATTAGGCCTTTGCCGTTCGAGGTTGTATAGCGATTACGGCCCATCGAGGCAGTCAATGGGTGCATTTCGATTGGGCTGGCACCGATATGTGTAATTCTTGCAACTGGCTCTTTCAGAACCTTTTCCGAAACTTGTTCTCGAGAAACTTCAACTCCGTTTTTTGTTTTTACTTTATAGACCGTTTCTTTCTTTCCAACTTCACCAAGCTGGACGACCTCAGTTTTTCCAGAGCCGAGTTCATAATCTTTTTCTTCTTTTTCTTCAAACGGAATTTCTTCTTCTACGGTGATTGTTGAACCGTCACCGTGTTTGACCTCATATGCAATAGCGGTTCCGAGTTCCAGAAATTGAGAATTTTCAACAGGCTTCACCTCATCTCCGTCAAAAATCGAAAAGCCAGCCTCAATAGCAATCTGCTTCGCATCGAAGGAGGCTGTCATGAGATATTTTCTGGCAGCACCATCAATAATCAATACTGGATGAGCACGATAAATATTGATGAAGAAATTATCTGCGTTAATCGTCGCGTTAAGCGACGGATCAACCGAATCTTCTTCCGAGACATCTATGCCGGCACGCTCGAGCACTTCTCTGACGGTCGATGCGTTGGTTTTTAAACTGAGCTTTTCATTGCCATCAAAAATGATTATATGGTTTGCATTGGTGATTTCTTTACTAAAATCCTCGTCGCCATTTTCGGCGAAAGCTCTGGAGAAATTCGCAACTAGAACAGCAAAAACAATGCCTAAAGTCAGGCTAGCGAAAATAATAAGAGACTTCAAATTGTTTTTCAGAAACAGTCTCATCTCTTATATTTTAGTATATTTTTCTAGAATTGTCTAGAATTCAGGCGCTAACGATTCGTACCATAATTGCAGTTCTTCAACAACAAATGATTTTTCTGCAGGAATTTCGCCCTTTTCAATTTTCTTCGCAATTGATTCGAGTTCTTTGATGAATTTCGGTTCCTGACGATTGAGACGCGCGAGACGATATTCTTCCCATTTTTTCTGTTCGTTTTCGTCGAGGGATTTTGGGAAGTTTTTGGCTTTATAATGCAAAAGCAATTCTGGCAATCTTTCGTCCGAAAAATTTGGGTGAAAATCCGCCAAATCATTTTCGTCGGCGTTGCGAACCGCGTTGATACGAATCCTGTCGCCATCTGGCAGAAAACTGTCATAAAGTGCTGATTCCGGATCGATGGCAGGCGGAAACTCTGGACGAGAATTGAATTTTTCCATCATCTTTTCGGCGAATCCTTGATGTTTTGTCAGGATTTCAAGATTCTCTTTAACTTTTTCTTCAGTTAAACCGATTTTTTGCCAACCGTCGAATTTTGTTAAAACTGAAAGCGGTGCGATAGCCGGGCATTTGTTATAAGCCATCTCTTTAACTATTGGGTGATAGCCGGTAATTATTCCTTTTTTGCGAAGTTCTTTGAGCTTTTTCGTTTGATCAGTTTTGTTTAGGCCTTCAAGTTGCTTCTCTACGTCTTCGAGTTCTTTTTCAACTTCATCGAGATCATATCTCAAATCATAGACAAGAATGTTCCCATTTTTTCCTGGAGCAAGAGGATAAGCAACTGTTGTGTTATTAAATTCCGAAGAATAACGACCTGAAGCATAGACAAATGGAACAGGATTTTCCAGATTAAAATTACGCTTCAGAACCTTTTTGTCGCGATTGTCGAAAAGATATTTAAATAGACTGGGTTGTTTTTCTTTGATTAACTTCGCGACGGAAATCGTCGCAAAAACATCAGCAAGCGCGTCGTGGGCATGTTCATGCTCAATTCCGTTTAGCTTCGTGATCAATTCAAGGCGGTTAGTTGGTTTCCCATCGTCGCGAAACGGCCAAACTATTCCCTCTGAACGAAGCGCACGGGTTAATCGGACCAAATCGAGAATATCCCAGCGAGAGCGCCCGTCCTTCCATTCCCACTCATATGGATCATAAAAATTACGCCAAAAAGTGTGGCGCATAAATTCGTCATCAAATCGAACAGAATTGAAGCCAACCGCAATAGTATTCTCTGTGAAGATATTTTCTTGAAGATGGCGGCAAAATTCCGCCTCAGTCATCCCATCTTGAATTGTCGATTGAGGAGTAATTCCAGTCACAAGAATTGCGCCTGGAGATGGCAGAGTATCATTTTGCATCTTAACCAAGATATTCACTTCTTCGCCAATAGGATTCAAATCCATGTCGGTGCGTTGACCAGCAAATTGCATAATGCGATCATCACGAGCAGAAAGCCCTGAAGTTTCTAAATCGTAGAAGAAAAAGGTTTGCTTAATCATGTGAAAATTATAACATGAAAAAGAGTCGCCAGTTGGCGACTCTTGCGGATTATTCTCCGCGAATTTCTGAAAGCGAGTTAATGACTCCGAATGATTCGCTTTCCTTTTTGGTTTGATGGAATTGAATTGCAATGCCACCGGCAGCTTGCCATTTTTTGAGGTTTTCCTTGTGATCATCAACTAAAATATTGCCTTTTGCCGGGACAACTTCGTTTTTATCGCATCCTGCAGGAACAATGATAATTTCATGTTCAATACCAAGCTCGCGAATGTATTTGATTTTTTGAAATGCTTCCTCAGAACTTTGCACTGTAGTCAAAATAGCAAGCCCATCTATCGGTTTAAAAACATATTTGACCTTTCGTTCGCCATGTTGTGCTTTTATCGAAATATTATATTTGTCTATCGGAAATGTCTTTACCACTTCAACGGAGTCGTTGAGCGCACCAGCTTCATGAAGGACCTTACTCCAATCGATAAATTTAAGCCAGTCCGTCATAGAAACCAGAGGTTTATTCTTGTGGTAAATATCAAAATCACGATATAACACTCTTATAGTATCAAGAAGAACACCGTCGCAGTCGATATAGAGTTTCAATAGCTCCACCTCCAAAAAATTAATGTACTGTATCTGGAATTATATTATATTTCAATATTTCTCGCAATTTGAATTTTGAAAAGAAATTGCCTTTATTTCAAGGTATTGACTCATTGTACCACTTATGATTAAAATTGTCAAGATAATACAAAAACCGCCCCTAGGAGAGCGGTTTATTATTAGTCGTTTTCTGGTTTTTGTTTATAGGCGTTTCGGAAGCGAAGTAGGGTATTTAGTGTAACTTGTGCAACATCCACTCCTGAGTTCTTTAAAAATTCACCTAATTCATTTTCGCCAACATTTTCATCGAGAACTTTTGCTCGAAATTCATCAATTTTATCATCTGGCAAGTTCATTATTACTGCTTCATTAATTTGGTCAATAAGGTAACTTCGCATTTCACTGACAAGATTTGATTTTACATCCTCATCAAGCCCAGTAATACCGTTCTCTTCAAGAATTTGTTCTATAAATTTATCCATGTCTTTCATTTTTTCTCCTTTATTAGTTTTAAAATGTTTTAATCATTATCTATTTCTGGAAGCGTTCCCCTAGCGTTGGCATCTCCAACATAACCCGCAGATGAGTCATCGTATGGTATGCCAAAATCATCAATATCTCCATTGTCATACCCCTCCCATTCTGGACTAACTGGTGGATACGAGCCATTATCAGGATTTTCGTTCTCTTTATCTTTGCCGGGGACCCCTCCAATGTGGAAAATATGGAATCTACCATCACTATCATCGTCTTCTATATTAGGTTTTGCTCTAGGAGGATGTTCCGGCGGCAAATCTGGCATGGAATATGGTTTCCTTTCTGATTGAATAGCTTTTCCAAATCCTCTTGGACCAGGTGAAGCGAAGAAAGCACCAGCACCGTACAATGTCGCCATTGCCTCGTCTATTATTTTTGTCATTTTCTCTATCGTAGCGCTATAAATCTTCTCACTGCGAGTAAATTGTTGCTTTGAGATGACCCCATGACCGTCAGATGCGAAAATATGGAAAACTCCATTTTCATCTTCATACCCAACGCCAATTCTGAAATGTTGAAATTCTGATTGGTCGATTTGGTGTTCGAATACTCTTTCACTGCCTTCGATCGTTGTGTTGCTTGGTATAAAATCTGATGTGCCATCTGGGTGAATCTTAAAGAGTCCATAATTCACATTTGGTTCGTTAATTTGATGAATGTTTCTTCCTAAATCAGTACTAGATGTTGCTGAGCCGTCAACCGGCATAGTAATATGGCCGTCTCTGTATCCCATTTGAAGCTCTAGTCCTTCCGCGGGCATTGTCCCATTATCTCCAATAATCACTTGCGCTGGTTGACCATTTACGACATAACTACTCGCTGTGTATGTTTTATTGCCGGTTTGAGTAATAGTATATCCCTGTTGCTGATATTTCTGTGCCTGAGCAGCATTGAGACCCGTATGAGTCTCTTTTTGTGGGACATAAGAGGAAATTTGAGATACGTGCTGCCCAAACGCAAGTCTAGAAAGGAGAGTTTGCCGTGTTGCTTCTGGGTTTTTTCCAAACATACTCTCAAAAAACCCAATCACATCATCACTACATGTTGCAATAAGCTCTTGTGTACCAAAATAACATAATCCAGCAATAACGGCGGCTTTTCCACCCTGCTTGATTGCCTCAAGGATTTCTTTTCTCTTTTGTTTTTTATCCGTCGTTTCTGTCATATCTAATAATGCTTCGCGGACAGCATCTTGATCTCTTTCGTATTGCTCTATAGAATCTTCGCCGCCTTGTTCTAAACGTTTTTTTGCTTTGAAAACTATGTCTCTTAGGGCTTTTTCTTCGCTAGCTCTGTTTTGGATTGACGAAAAGACTATCAGATTATGGCCACTATCATACATTAACGATAGTCGTTCTTCAGCTTCAGCAACAGCTTTCGATGCGGTTTCATAGTCATCATAATAAAACGCCGCTTCGATTGACTCTGCTAGCTCTAAAGCAGTTTTTGCGTTTCCCCGCATACCAACTTCTGCAAGATTTTGTTCGTAGCTCCGTTTCGCAAGAACACTATCATTCGATTCCGCGTTTCTCTCGGCAACTGTTTTTGTCTCGCCAACTTTCGGTTCATTCAGGACGGTCAATCCATTGAGGGAATCGGGATTCTCACCGTTTCCCATAATTTCTTCTCCTCCTGGCGTTTCTCCGATATATGCCATACCGCTGCCTATGGTATTTGACATCACTTCAGCATCTTCTCTCACTCTTCTTGCAGCTTTTGCGCCACTGGTTACAGCGACAGCTCCAACCCCTACTGCAGCAGTTGCGATTGCTCCCGATAATGAATTTGCGTGTGCATTGAGAGTCATATAACTCAACGCGGTCGCAGCAGCCCCAGCGATTATTTCTGATGGGACTATCGTTCCCCCAAGTGACCTATAGAGTTCTACCGCTGTTTTTGTTTTATTAATATCTCGAGCTACGCCACCAACCAAATTTGCACTATAAATACGCATTCCATCCCGTGCACGATCAAAGGATTCTTCGTGTTTTGCCCTCTTGACAAGCTCAATGGCTTTTGAGGATACTTGGTCAATTAATCTGGGATCATAGCCGAACATCCTCCTATTGACGGTTCTGCGTATTTTTTCTTCGTCAATCGTGCCGTCTTCCTGGGTGTATTTTTCTCCACGCTCAAGAATGCGCTCAAGTAATTTGTTTACTTTCTTCGTCTTTTTTTGTTCAAAACTTAGTTCGCCTTCTGCAGCCAAAACACCTTCATATTTTCCGCTACGCCTAAAACTATCAGAATCTTCAGTAATGGCATTAATGTATCTCTCTCTAGCTTTTCTAACATATTCTTCTGTCAAAGAATCA
>JAZUHD010000029.1:0-63917 GCA_045641545.1 Candidatus Nanosyncoccus sp. | reverse complement strand
CAAAAGAAAAGTTGTGTTTTCTATAATTTTGTGCTAAAATAAGGACATTACTGGGTGTAGCACAGTTGGTAGCGCGCGACTTTTGGGAAGTCGAGGTCGCAGGTTCAAGTCCTGTCACCCAGACCATAATGGAGAAGCAGTCCCTAAAGGGCTGTTTTTTCTCTGTAAAATATCGGTTCAACTATTTCTTATTATTGATCAAACTAAAATAAATAAAACAGACCTAGTGGTCTAATTTTCGTGGCAGGGGAGACAGGAATCGAACCCATATCAAAGGTTTTGGAGACCTCTATACTAACCGTTGTACTACTCCCCTAACTTTTAAACTTCATTATCTTGAAGAATATTATTATTTTAGCACACTTTGTGTTAAAATGGTATATATGAAAATACTCATGCTTGGATGGGAACTTCCGCCCCACAATTCAGGTGGGCTTGGTGTTGCGTGCTTAAATCTTTCAAGAGCACTCGCTTCTCAAGGCGCAGACATTGATTTTATTGTCCCATACACTGCTCCGCATGAAGAAATAAAATTCATGAATGTTCTCTCGGCTGTTCCAGATCTTGACCCGTTATTACGTTTTGGCGGCGCCTACGATTCTGAATATGTCTCAGAAAAAATTATTTTGACAAAAACCGAAACAATTTCCATCCGTGACATTCAGGAAAAATACTGCAATTACATCGAAGAATACCTAAAAGAAAACAAGCCAGACATAATTCATGCCCACGATTGGTTAACATTTGAAGCTGGAATCCTGGCAAAGAAAAAATATGGTGTTCCTCTAGTTGCGCACGTCCATGCCACGGAGTATGACCGCTCCGGAATGAACGGCGGAAATCCTCTCGTCCACGAAATCGAACGTGAAGCACTTACGCTGGCAGACAAAATCTTTGCCGTCTCAGAAATCACAAAAAAGATTATTCACGAAAAATACGGCATCCCTCTAGAAAAAATCGACGTCGCCTATAATTCGCTCGACGAAAATTTCATCAAAAACAAATATAAGTTTGATAATGCCGATTATAGTTATGTTGAAAAAATGAAGAAAAAAGGCTACACAATCGTCTCGACCGTTGGACGCTTTACGATTCAAAAAGGCCTCTGGCATTTTATGCAAGCTGCAGCACGCGCATTGCAAAAGAACCCAAAATTATTGTTCATCCTCGCAGGTGATGGTGAAGAACGCAACGAACTAATTGAACAAGCTGCGAACCTAGGCATTTCAAAAAAAGTTCTCTTTACCGGTTTCATACGTGGCAAACAACTCCGCGATATATATTCAATCACGGATATTTTCGTTATGAGTTCAATTTCCGAACCATTCGGTTTGACTGCCCTTGAAGCTGCTCACCACGGAGATGTTTTGATTTTAACAAAACAATCTGGTGTTGCCGAAGTTCTCCGTTCAGCCCTAAATTATGATTTTTGGGACGAAGATAAACTTGCCGACGAAATAGTCGCCGTTGCGGAGTCGAAAATTTTGAAGGAAACACTAAAAGAAGGAATAAAAGCCGAATATTTGAAGATTTCATGGGACGATGTTGCGAAAAAATGTATGCAAGTCTATAATGAAGTTGAGAAAATAAAGCGGAGGAAATAGTGCATTCAATTTGTCTTTACTTACATGTTCACCAACCTTTTCGCTACAAACAATTTTCAGTTTTTGATGTGGGTAATGGCAGCAGCTATTGGCTCGACAAAAATTATCATTCCAAACAAAGCAACGAAAGAATCTTTAAAAAGGTCGCCGAAAAATCCTATCATCCGACTTTTGATGCAATCGAAAAAAACCTAAAAAAGAACCCGGGCTTTAAGATCAGTCTCAGTATTACCGGCACTTGGCTCGAGCAAGCGGAAATGTGGGACCCATCCTTGATTGAACAGATCAAACGCATTGTAAAAACCGGCAGAGTCGAAATTGTCGGTGAGACTTATTATCATTCGCTTGCATTTTTCTATGACCGTAACGAGTTTGAGGACCAAGTCAAAATCCACGCCAAAAAGATCAAAAGTCTCTTCGGCGTAGACTGTAAAGTATTCAGAAATACTGAGCTCGCTTATAATGACGAATTAGCAAAATGGGCAGATGAAGCAGGCTACAAAGCTATCTTGGCAGAAGGCTGGGACAAAATTCTCGGCTGGCGCAGTTCGAATCACGTCTATCGCCCGGCAGGGACAAACAATATTCGTCTTTTGATGAAAAATTATCGTCTTTCTGATGATATCGCTTTTCGTTTCTCTGACAAAAAATGGTCAGAGTGGCCACTTACGGTCGAAAAATATCAAAAGTGGCTCGAAACCGACATCTTCCGCGGTGACCTAATCAACTTATTTATGGATTTTGAAACCTTCGGCGAGCACCAATGGGCTGACACCGGAATTTTTAATTTTATGGATAGGCTCATTTCCTCGTGGCTCAAAAATAAAGAAAATCAATTTGTCACAGTTAGCGAAGCGGCTGACCTTGAAAAACCAGTTGATGAAATCTCGATGCCAGAAACTGTCACCTGGGCAGATACAGAACGTGACTTGTCGGCCTGGATGGGGAATAAAATGCAGCAAGAAGCCGTCAATCACCTCTATGTCTTACGTGACAAAATTCTCGCTACAAACGACAAAGAGCTGATTGGTGATTTTCGTCGCCTTACAACATCTGATCAAGCTTATTATATGTGCACCAAATACTGGAACGATGGCGACGTTCATGCTTATTTTTCTGCCTATGATAACCCATATGATGCCTTCATGTATTACATGAACGTTCTCCGCGATTTAGAACATCGCTTGACAAATTAAGTTGCTTGTGCTATAATACAAGTCATAACCTGAATCGAAAACTTCAGGAATCTTTCTGGGTAACCAAAATTAATTGATTCTATAGATTCGAAGCGCAAATCCACCACCAGGAGCCATGTAAATTTCCAAGTTTGTGCTCTTATTAACTTTCCATTTTTTAATATCGATAGCTAATGGATTTTCTCGATAATGTGCATATTCATTGTCGAGATATGCGTCAACGTAATAATCGCCCTCATCAAGAAAATCGAGCGAAAACTTCAATTTCCTATCCCTTTCATTGGTAACACCGCCAACAAACCATTCCAAATTGCCACGTCCCTGCCGCGCAACGATATAATATTCTCCGATTTCCGCTACAATAGGAACGGTTCTTTCCCAGTTTACGGGCACATCACGAATGAATTTGTAGGCTTCAGGTTTTTCGAGTTCATAAAATTTCGGTCGATCCGCCGCCATCTGCATACCTGAAGGAATAGTTACGAAATATGCCAGCTGTTTTGCAAGAGTAGTATAAACACGCTTCGTGGAATTCGTTAAATCAAAAATGCCACTAGTGTAGTCCATACAACCGGCCAGTAGTCGCGTAAACGGCAAAATTGTCGCATGAGAGGGTAAAAGCGCACCACCTTCGTATTCTTGACCTCTAGCACCTTCACGTGTCAGAAGATTAGGGTATGTTCTCTCAATACCAGTGCCCTTGATTGGTTCATGCATATCAAGACAAATATGATATTTTGCGGCCAATTCAACGCTTTTCTGGTAATGACGCACGCCAAGCTGCGAATGATGCCACTCGCGATTCCCATGAATCGTCATCATGCTACCGGCATATCCTGACTTTACATATCCGACGCCGTTCTCATTGTAATATTTGTAGGCATCTTCCAGCTGATTTTCATAATTATCAATAAAACCGACCGTCTCATTATGACCAATCAATCCTAAATTATTAACCCTTGCGAAATCACAAATTCGCTTTACATCAAAATCATCGGCAGGTTTTAGAAAGTTAGTGAACGCACCATTCTGTAACCAATCACCTTCCCATCCATCATTCCATCCTTCCGCAAGAACAGCATCAAGTCCAAGACTCTTACAAGATTTCAGATATTCAATCATATGCTCGGTCGTTGCACCGTGGTTTGATCCAGGCGCCCAAGTCCATTCGCCAACATACATTGCCCACCAAATACCAATAAACTTAATCGGTTTTACCCAAGAAAAATCTTGCTTTGGAGGGTCATTAAGATTCAGAGTGATCCTGTTTAAAGCTAGATCTTTTGCTGAGTCGGCGACCATAATTACGCGCCATGGCGTAGAAAAAGGTAGCTCGACGTAAGCCTTTGTTCCGTCTGAAAGTGGTGTAATATCAGAACTGAGTGTATGCCAATTATTAAGTTTTAGCGTCATTTCGCCATAATCATAGAGCGCAGCCTCATGAATGGAAAGATAATAATTATTTGGAGTATGTATAGTAAGTGGCGTATGAACAGAATAATTTAGCTCATACACCTTCTTTTTTTCATAATTATATTCATAACGATCGGGCTGATATGCTGGAATTGACCAAGACTCAGAGTTTCCATCAATATTAAACTCGGTCATTTCTTCAGCAATAACAATGCGTGAAAAACTCGGCTGCGGCTGGATTTCATAACGAAAAGCAACGCCATCATCAAAAACGCGTACTTTAATCGTCAAAAGCCGCTTCGCGCCACTGTTTTCTTCAAGATAAAAAACACGCTCATTAAAATTATTACGAACAACTCGGTCTTCGCCCCAAACGGTATCCCAAAGCTCATTGATCGAGCGTGAACGAGTCCGTACGAGGGTTAACCTTTCGCCAATCGGATCGTTATCTTTGATTGCAATCCCAAGTCGAGATTCGCGAACAAGCACCTTTCCGTTTTTAAAAACAGAATAAGAAATATGACCTTGTTTCAAAATGAATTTAAAGAAAATTTTTCCATCTGGGGATGAAATTTGCTCCTCAGTATTAATAGCCGGATGAAAGAAATATCCCAATTTCTGCCAAAAAGAAAGCCCATTCTTTGCCATAAATCAATTATAGCACAAGCCGCTTATGCAAAACTAAAAGTTCGAGAAAAATTGTGACCAATATGTCTTATATTTTGTACTTTTATCAAAAACAAAACCGACAGACAATTTGGTAAAGTTAGGATTTAAAATATTGGCACGGTGGTCCTCAGAATTCATCCATGCAGCAACCACGCTTTCGGGAGAAACAGCCGAGTTGCCAGCCATTAGATTTTCACCAGCGAAATATTCGCCGCCATCAGTCGGAAGCGGGCAAACCGTACTCCAAGGAGTTCCATCAGGGCGAGTATGGGCGTAAGTTGTAATGATTTCGGTTGCGCGTATTTGCGATTCATCTTCACACGATTCGCCCCAAGTCAATGCATTTAAACCGTTTTTTATTCGTTCTTGATTTACAAGAGTTAAAACCTCACGTTTCCATTGATCTTCTGGGACAGGCACAACATTAACCATAATAGAATCGTGTCTCAAGCCGTCAAACGTACCTGCAGTAATAATGGTAGTTCCAGTACCAACAATATTAGGGTATCTACAAGTATCAGAGGGATAACCAAGCCAGCTACGTGAAGAAGAGTAAAAACCAGATATGACACTAGTATTGCTCGTCTGCCAGTACATCTCACCTAAATTAGAAAGCCCTCCACCAACACAAATATCGAAATTTGCAGTTTCATAAATAGTAATCGCATCTTCACTCCAAAGTTCACTAGAATTGACAGGAGAAGAACTAACGCCTTTATCAGCACCGAGCGACGTGATGTATTTTTTCATTTCCTCGGTCATTTCAACCTCTGAGCTTGAAGCAGATTCGACAAGGCTAACCTGTTCTGGAGCTTCAGAACTCACATCCGTTCTTTGTTCAACGACACGAAATTCAATACCGCCATTAGTAAAAATTGCACTTGCAATCAAAATTCCAGCAATCAAGATAGCAGCTGCGTTTATCGACAGAACAATAGTCAATTTAGTTTGTTTTAACGCGGAAGCAGCCATAAAGCCTACTTTTTCTTCTCTCCGTTAATTACGGTAGCGGCTAAATCAATAACCATCCCAATTTCAATCAGATCTTTACGATCCAAATTTCTCTTGGTCACCGGATGGCCAAAGATAACTTGCCCAAAAACCTCATTCTTCGTATTGAAAAGCTCGGCAATGTATTTAATATCATTCTCCATACAAGTTTTGGAAATATTTGCATCAATCTCTTGCCAAATACCACGCATAGGCGTTTTTAAATGCGCAATATCTACCAAATCATCACTGGATATATCAAGACTTCCGGAACCATACAGGCGACCATTGATTAGAAAGCCAACATATTCGAAATGCAAATGGTCAGCCATAAAACCAGCAAGTTCCTTAAGATCTAATGTACGCTTTGTGAGCTTATTCATTTTTTTAGTGACATAACCAACATCAATATCCTTTGTTGCAATAAACGAATTTAGAAACGTAAATACCTCTCTTAATGCAGGCAATAAGCAAAGAATGATAGCGGCCATCAAAAGGTTTAATAAGAGTACCTGGAATGCAGGTGTTCGTGAGCCATATAATGCAGAAAAGATTAAGTAGAAAATCAAAACATAAATAAATGCGCCGAATGTAAGAATAATAATATACGATAGCATCTTCATCCAAGTTGCAGACATAATAACAGAGCGACAGCGTACGACAGAATAATAGAATCCAAGAATGGTGATACTAACCGCCATCGGTCCAATCCAAATATAATTTGGAGCATCTTTAAGTAATAATAAATCAAACACAAGAGCAAGTATGCCGCCTACAGACAAACCAGCAAAGAAAACGATCTGGCCACGTTTAATATTTTTATTTTTAATCTTCTTGATGTTATTTGAAAGAAAAGTTGTAAAACAAAAAGTAATTAATGTGAAATATATAATCAAAACATAGAAGAACCAACCCTTGACGGTAAAGAGTTGGTTATCGCCAATTAAATTAAACCCTTCATAAAAAACCTCCGGGCTAAAAGCTAGGATACCAATCAAGCAGGAACCACAAATAGCAAACAAAACCAACAAGATTTTACCAACCTTCGAGCTCCACCCAGTATAGCCCAAAAGAGCTACGTCAGTAATCGTAATACCAGTAATAATTCCTACGACAAGAAAATGAACTAGATCTCCCTGCGTTTCGGAAAGAGCCATAAAAGTAGCGATCGAAGACGACCAAATAGCCGACCCAATTGTTGCTACCAAGAACCAGGCAGTATTCAATCGCGACTGTTTATTTGTGCCGCAAAAAACCGAGAAACCAGTCAAAACCGTCAAGGCTGCGACAACATATAATAATATTACTAAAAGGCTCATAAATCCTCCGTTAACATTAGCGTTAAACTAAGTATAGCATAAAAACTTTCAAAAAAGAAAAACCGCCCAGAAAATCTGAACGGTTTTTTGAATTGAGATGGTTAAATTTTTTCGAGATAATTGTAGTCAATTTTCCCCGACTTCATCATCGGAATTTCATCGAGGACGGAAAATGCTTCGGGAATTTGATAGTCAAGAAGTGTACGCTTGATGAAGTCATGAATTGCACGCATGGCTTCCTGGCGGTCGGCATCCTTATCGTTTAAAACGACAAAAGCCTTGCCATAATCGGCCATGTTTTTACTACGTTTCACGACGACAGCACAATTCTTCACGATAGGACACTCAAGGATTGCCTTTTCGACAGTTTCGCAATTTACCTTGTCCATTGCTCCGAGAGGCTGGAAAAAGCGTTTCTTTCTTCCAAAGAAAGTCACAATGCCATCCTCATCAACAGACATATAGTCGCCCGTCCGGTAAAAAGTCTTACCTTTATACTTGATAAAACATTCTTCGGTCAATTCAGGCTCGTCAAGATATCCCTTGCAAAGCGTCTTAGAATAAACGATTGCTTCGCCGACTTCGCCATACTTAACTTCGTTCATGTCCTCATCTACAAGATAAAACTCAGGACCAAGATAAAAGCGACCAACAGTGTCCTTAAAGTGAGGCACACCACCATCAGAGGAAGTTCCGATACAAAGACCTTCACCAATACCATAATTGTTGCGAATTTCTGCACGAACAGCACCATGAGCCCTCAGAAAGTCCATACACTCCTGATACCAAGACTCCGACACGGAAAAACCAGCACAGAAAAACGCTTCAAGCCAAGAAAGGTCCGCATCTTCAGGAGTATTGTCGATAAACGCACGAAGAATGGTCGGAGTACCATAAATATAGCTAGGCTTATATTTATAGTATGTACCAATATCCTCAGCGGTTGCACCAGGTGCGAGACAAACGCAATGACCAGCCATAAAATTAATGAAAATTCCCATCCAGCCATACGGAAGACGGAAGGGGAGAATGGGCATAACCTTATTAACATGTTCATCGTTCGTTTGTGTACCAGTGGAGTTCTTTGCATACATCATGAAACCGAAAATAGCCTCATTGGTAAACGGGAGAATTTTGGGTTTACCAGAAGTGGAACCACTAGTTTGAAGATAAAGAGAAACATTGCCATTAAAAAGCGCCGCAGTAATGGAACCGGACACAGTTCTTTTTGAATAATCACCAGCGGTTTTAAATGATGCGTATGAAATAAAGTTAAACGTCGAGTCGCTGGAAACAAAATAGCAAGGACCCTTATCACGAGTACTAGTGTCAACATTAATTACATTAAGAAGAAAAATAGCTACATCTTCATTGTTGTAAAGTTTTCTTGCGAACTCATTATCCTTATTATAGACGAGGACATGATCTGCGTCACAACGATCTATGTCGGCAATAAGCTCATCATTAGAAACCAGCGGATTCAGATAAGCTACGGAGACACCAATCGCATTAGCCGCAATTGTCATAACGATACCTTCATAACAATTTGGAGTTGCAATTGCCAATGTGTCACCATACGCAAACGAATAGTCTTTCATTGCACGAATAACGGAAACAACATCGTCTTTCACTTCGCGTTTTGAATAAACTTTCTCACCAACTTGAATCGCCGGCTCCGAAAGTCTACGCGAATTAATAAGCATGAATGTTCCAAACATAGACAAGGGCAAAATTTTCGGGTTTAACTTGCTTTTCGGTATGCCAGCTAAATGGGTTTTATCGATGGACGGATAACCAGTTTTGACTTTTCGAGACATTCATATGTCCCCCCTTCATATAAATTTTCACCTAAACCATCTCAATTTTTAAAGAGCTATTCTTTAAAATCCCCCCAATTATATCATATATCAAGGCTATTTTTTATCCTTATCTTCCTCTGGCTTCGTTCCGTCATCTTCTGGCCTCTCCATACGCTGGCCACCCATTTCATCAGGCTTTTCGCCACCAGGACCGTCAGGAAATCCACCTTCAGGTTCAGCAGGAATGTCGCCTGGTTTAGCCTGCATATCTCCTCCATGAGCCTGAGGCAAACTACTTTCACCAACAGTAGTTAAATAATCAGAAATAACAAACTCCTTATATTTCTTATCATTTGCATATATATAATATGTATCACCTAAAACTAAGCCATCCACGCCTATAACGGCATGATTAAATGTCTTAGCTGAGGTATGAGAAATTAGTTCATTACCATCAGAATCCTTGATAGAGATTTTAGTCATTTTTGCCAATGTCGACTCAAAATAAACACTAATACCATAACCTAATGAGCCATCAGCAAAAGCCTCAGCCATTCCGCTTGCACCAACAGCAACAACCGAACCGCCGTTGAAAAATATGCCACCTTCGGAATCTAGAGCACCATCCGCAGAATTTATCGGGCCATCAACCGCAATTTCTCCGCCGTTAATATATATTAAGCCATTAGAATCTAAGCCATCACCAGCAGCATTTACATAAATCTCTCCACCATTAATTATCAAAAGATATTTGTCGAAATTAGCAAACCCTTGCGCGCCAGGACGCAAAAAAGCAGACTCATCGTCGCCACCAGCAACATTTATCCCATCATCAAGTGCAACAATATCGATATCACCGCCATTAATAATGACCTTCCCACCTTCTATCCCCTCATAGCTATTAGTAATATTGATTTTCCCATCATCAATAATCAGCGCAGAAGTTGCATGAATTCCATCATCAGAAGTATCAATTTCGATATCCCCGTTCTCAATATAAACAAAACCTTTCTTAATATTTTCAGAATTGTTTGATTTAATTCCGTCTTGTTTAGCTTCAATACTAATTTTTCCATCAACAATATAAACCGAATCCTTACCCAAAATTCCGTTATAGGCAGACTTAACCTGTATCTCCCCAGATCGAATCGTCAAATCATCTTTCGAAACAATCGCATCACGATAATTTGATTCAGCATACAGTATTCCTTCACCATAAAAACTTAAATCACCTTTCGAATAAATAGTTGCATCGACATTTTGATCTTCTTCGAAAACGCGAAAATTTTTCCCAGAAATCAACGAATTTTCTGAATCTTTTGCTGTCTCAATCACAATATCATCAGCCGACTTTACGTAAATTGCTGGCCCATCGTCACACTTCACATTCAAATCATTCAAGACAAGCTTAACAACTCCGTTTTCATCGCCAGCATCAACAACAATCGAACCATTTTCAATGTCGCCAGACAAGATATAAGTTCCACTCCTATCAATAAATAACGACTCCGAAAGCTGTAACTCCTGAGTCGGATATTGCGCCCAATTTATTTTAATGTCACCATCATCGAAATCCAAACCATTCGTCCCAGAATATAGAACACTCGCAGAATCCGTTGAAAAATTCACAAACGCAACTAGCCCAAAAACAACAAACATAAAAGCAAGAAGCAAAACGACATCTTTCAGTTTAAAAGTAGGATTCATTACATCTCCTTTTCGTCGTCACCAGTTGAGAGTAAAACTTGCAAATTACAGTTCTTCACACGAATTGCATCGAGAAATTCTTTTTCATTTACATTATTTTTCAGCGCAACATAATAAGAAATCTTATAAAGGCTTCCCATATTAATTGTCTTAGTTTTAAGCAGTCTATGAGAAGTCGTAAATTTCTTAAATTCATCATCAAAGGCACTCGTATAATCCAAATCTTCAGGAATGGTAACCTTCAAAATTTGTTCAGCCTTACCACCATTAAACAATGAAACTTTTGAATAAATCAAAATCATCACAGAAACAATAACGGTAAATACAACCGCAAAGAAAACGTGCCCCATTCCGAGAGCAAGCCCAATCGCCATCGCGAAGAAAACAGACAACAATTCCTTTGCGCTCCCAGGCATCGAACGGAAACGAATCAAAGAAAACGAACCAAGAATCGCAATTGAAGTCCCAAGACTACCATTAATCATTATCATCACGACCGAAACAAGTACCGGCAAAGTTGCAAGCGTAATCAAAAAATCCTTCGAACATCGCGAAGTAAATTTATGTACCAACGCAATAATAATTCCAAGTGCAATTCCAACTCCAGCACAAATCAACATTGTACCGATATCTAATCCTGTCGCGGTTGAATTAAAGATAGTATTGAACATTTGTTTCTCCTTTCATTGATTGATATATTTTTCCATATTTAGAAAAAGCTTGGGGGTAAATTTTTAATTCATTAAGTGCACGGATTAGCCAAAACGGCATTCCACCTGCAGACTTAATTTCCAGAATAATATTTCGGTCATCTTTAAAAAACTTTTTTCCGTCGGATCCTTTTTCAAGCTTCAATTTATTCTTCCGAAATCTCAGTCCCGAATCAATCGTAACACGAAGCTGCGAATCTTCAGCACCTTCATAGCTTTCGCGCTCACACGCAATAAAAATCTTCGGCACAAGTTTCAGATAATTAATAATATACTCAATTTCCTTCGCAATTTGAACATCATTTGTCTTTTCGACTTTACGTTCAGCAATGTCAACAAGCGATGCTTTACCTTTTTCCCAGTCGTAATAATCCGAAAGTAATAATTGGAAACGCCGTTTGTCACCAATTTTCACTTTTCGATCCTTAGTCTTCGTCTTAATTTCGAAAAAAATATAGTCTTTCATTTTTGGAACATTATAACTTCGAATTCTAACTTTTTCCTTAAAAAATGGCTTATCTAACGGCTTATCAATTTGTTTAATAATCAAATCATCATTCTCAGTATCAAAATAAATAGAACAAACCGTCGAAGCAAAATATTTATTTTTTTTCAAATTATCACCACAGATTTCCAAAAATTTTTGCTTCTGTTCTTCGGTAATCAAGTATTTTTTCTCGACGCGACGAAAAACCTTTCCTGCATTCGCCTCGCAATAATTAATACTTTTTGTCATAGGCTAATTATAAACTACTTTCCTTAAACATTCCTAAAATCCTTACAAACGGAAAAAGATATATCAAAAAAAGTGCTATAATAGGCAAAAAGGAGATAAGTGTTAGAAATCAAGAAAATTTCGAAAGTCTATTCGACGAATGGACTAAAATCGAAAGCGCTCAACAAAGTAAGCGTCAATTTTCGCGAATCCGAATTCGCTTCCATTCTTGGTCCTTCCGGCTCCGGAAAAACAACCTTCCTAAACATCATCGGTGGACTAGACGATTACACGTCCGGCGACCTAATCATCAACGAAATCTCAACCAAAAAATTCAAAGATAGCGATTGGGATAGTTACCGCAATCACCGCATTGGTTTCGTTTTTCAAAGTTATAATCTCATCTCCCACCAAACCATTCTAAAAAACGTCTCTCTTGCCCTCACGCTTTCTGGAATTTTAAAAAAGGAAGCCAACAATCGCGCAAAAGAGGCGCTCAAAGAAGTTGGTCTCGGTGAGCATATCAATAAACGCCCAAATCAACTTTCTGGCGGCCAAATGCAACGCGTTGCTATTGCTCGTGCATTGGTAAATAATCCAGATATTCTTCTTGCTGACGAACCAACTGGTGCCCTCGATTCTGAAACCTCCGTCCAAATTATGGAAATTCTGAAAAAAGTCGCCGAGAAGAAACTCGTCATTATGGTTACTCACAACCCAGAACTTGCAGAACAATATTCAACCAGGATTATCACATTAAAAGACGGCAAAATCACCGACGACACCAACCCATATGATGGCAAAATCGACACGCGTGATAGGGAAAAAGAGAAAGAAAAAACCAAGAAGACAAAAATGTCATTCTTGACTTCATTTGGTCTTTCGTTCAATAATCTTATGACCAAAAAGGCGCGCACGATTCTAGTTTCTATAGCAGGTTCAATTGGAATCATTGGTATTGCCCTTGTCTTAGCTCTATCAAACGGTTTTCAAAGATACGTTGACTCCGTCGAAGAAGACACTTTGACGAGCTATCCGCTAACAATCATGCAAGAAACAACAGATTTAACTAGCGTATTGCTTTCAACCGTTAACCAAAATGCAGAAGAAAAAGAAGAAGGAATTGTCAAAGAAAACCAAATCATCACAGACACATTATCTAGCCTTAGTATTAACGATCTTGAAAGTTTCAAAAAATATCTTGACGAAAATCCAGAAAAATACGAAAAAGATGTTAATAACATTCGCTATAATTACAGCATCGACCCATTGATTTATAGCAAAAATCAAGACAATAAATTCCTAAAATTGAACCCAACAAATCTTTTCAGCTCTCTCATGGGGGGTTCAAGCACGCTTCTTTCGTCATATTCAACGCTTACTTCAATTTATTCCCAACTTCCATCAACAGATAAATCCGAGCTTGAAGAAAATTACGAGCTTGTAGCCGGCCGTTTCCCAGAAAACTACGATGAAATGATTTTAAATCTGAAAGACAAAAATATCATCTCGGAACTTCTTGTCTATTCGCTCGGTTTTCGCGACATTGACGAACTAAAGGCCATGATTACAAAAATCATGTCCGGCGAAGCGGTTGATGAAGTCGATGATCCGCTCAAACTCACTTATGACGATATTATGAATGTTGAATTGAAACTAATCATGCCATCAGACCTATATCGTTATAATGCCGAATATAATATATACGAAGATATGTCGGGCAACGACGAATATATGAATAACTTATACAAGAATGCAACTACACTAAAAATTGTCGGCATTACAACTTCGAAAGACGACTCCGGACTGCTATCCACTTCGAGTATGGCTGGCATCTTCTATTCTGAAGAATTAATCGATCACATTATCAACTATTCAAAAGAAAAAGACATAGTAAAAAAACAGCTCGACACCACAGAAATTGACGTAATTTCCGGCAAAAGATTTGACGAAGAAAGCAAATCTCTTGGGCTAGATTTCAAGAATTTCGTCACAATCGACGAGAATAAATTGAAGAATGCATTCAATGTTGACGTAGATAAAAACGAAATTCAGTCAAAAGTCACCGCCTATATTGCTGAAATTCAGTCAAATCTCAAAATTGACATCACCCCTGCAAAAAACGACTTTGATGCAGTCTTAAACGACCTTTTAGATGATTTTAGTGCAAACTTACCGGCCGAATTTACGGAAAACGATATAAACTCACTTGTCGAAAAATATCTTTCCACTTATAATTCATCAACAAAAATCGCAAGTTTGAGCGAAACTTATGTTATTCCAACATCCGCTTTCAAAGAAGTCTTTTCTGGCCTCTTGAAGACATATCTCAAAATCTACGTCTCGATTCGCGACCAAAACGCCGAAATCATTACGGACATTATTAAAGAAAACCCCGAAATTCTCGAAGCTCTCGACAAATACGGAATTCTTTCCGATTCAGAACAAATCGTAAAATTTATGGAATATCTCAACAATAATGAAGAATTAGCCCAAACAGTTGAAGGAATCAAAGAAGCAATCGAAAAATACATTGAAGAAAATCCAGAACTCAAAGAGTATGCCGATAAAATCGAGCAAGAAAAAGATAAAAACTTACCCGAAATTGTCAAGAAAACATTCAAGGAGGCGATAGCAACTCAAGGTATCGAAGACCAAATGGCATCCGTAATGACTGAGGCGAAATTACAAAAAACAGTCCTTTCAGAAGTTGGAAACTTGACTTCATACCTCACAAATTCCTTTGCGAGCGCCTTCAATGTTGATCCAGAATCAATTTCTTCAGCCTTCCAGCTTAATGTTACAGAAGAAGAAATATCCCGCATTGTTACTGCAATGATGTCAAAAACCGAATCAACTCAAACTTCAAACCTCATCGCTCTGGGCTATCAAGACAAAGCAAAACCAACCAGTATTTATGTATATTTTGCAACATTCGAAGGTAAAGAAAACTTCATGAAACTCATCGATGAATATAATGAGGGTGTCGAAGAAGAAAAACAAATCAAATATAGTGACACGACAGGCATCCTGATGTCTAGTGTAAAAACAATCGTCGATGCGGTCACATATGTTTTGATTGGTTTTGTCTCGATTTCCCTCGTCGTTTCCTCGATTATGATTGGCGTCATCACCTACATTTCCGTTTATGAACGCACAAAAGAAATCGGCATTCTTCGTGCAATCGGCGCATCAAAACACAACATCACCAACATTTTCAATTCAGAAACCTTCATCATTGGCTTACTTTCTGGTATTCTTGCAATGATAATTTCATACTTATTGATTCCAATTATCAACGCAGTGATTTTCCATTTCACTGGCCTTGCAGCACTTTCAGCCTATCTTAGCATGGACAATACTATTATTCTTGTCATTTTGAGTGTTATCTTAACGCTAATTGGTGGATTCATTCCGGCCAAATCCGCATCAAAGAAAGACCCAGTTGAAGCTTTAAGAACAGAATAGAAAACCCCGAAAGGGGTTATTTTTTCATATCATTATGCTTGCGTTTTATTAAAAATAAGCATAAAATAAATACATAAACGTGGAGGAATGATGAAAAAATCAAAAAGGCTAATTCTATCATCAATCATTTTTATTATGATTGGTGCAACAATATTTTGCATTAAAAGCCTATCAACAACCAAAGAAAAACAAATTGAGGAAATTCTCAAAACGGATTCCTACTCATATCTTCCGCAAGACGCAAAAAATCTAGTCAAACAAAGTTTTCTTGAAAACGACATTCTAATTTTGACAGAAAAAAACCAACAAGAAGATCAACCATTCCTTAATCCAAAATATATTGAATATCTCGAAATGTCTGATGAAGAAAAGGGAAAACAAGGACTTTTGCCGAATGTCTACGTAACAGATTGGTCTAATAACTATCCCAAATTAAACGCAGAAGATGTCGCAAAAATACCAGACAAATTCGACCTGAGAGATCAAAACGCAATTACAGAGCTAAAAAATCAGGGCAGTCTCAGCACATGCTGGACTTATGCGGTATCGGAAATAGCAGAAAGTTATCTCCTTCAAAACAAAAAAGAATCCGCAGTTACAATTTCTCCACGCCAAATAGATTACGCCACAAGTATAAATGGCATAAAGAACTTCAACAACGAAGAATACGGCTTACGCAACCTTACAACGGGAGGATCATTCTTCCACGCAGCACAAGTTCTAGCAACGAGTGTTTCGTTAATTAAAGACGACGACGAAACGTTCTCAGAATCAATTGATGCAGGACAACTCCCTCTAGAAAATGTCCTGAATTTTGATAACTCCTTATTTGAAATGAACGAATCGGTTTCGTTTTATAGACACAATCACGATATTAATTTGGACCCGCTAAGTGATGAAGAAGAATATCGCAACAATGTTAAAAAAATAATTATGGAAAATGGTGGCGCAATAGTAGGCACACAAGCGCCACATTATTCATGCGGTTCAAGCACCGGAGAAGATGGTACGTATTTTGTTAGAGTTGACGGAACCTGTACCGAAGACGCTGGTCATGCAATGCAAATTATTGGCTGGGATGATAATTACGAATATAATTATTGTAATATAAACAACAAGCATGAAGATTATGCAACTTGCGTTGCAGGTTCAGAAGATATCATTAGTGGAAAAGGAGCTTGGCTCCTAAGAAATTCATGGGGCAATGACCCAGATTTTAGTTTCGTTTATCTTGCCTACGATTCTCAGGAATCAACCATAGAAGCAATCACTGACCTATCAACAAAAGAAGAGAAAAATTGGGATAACGAATATAGTCAAAAACCAATAACTACGCAGGGAAATGCATATAGATGGAGCTACGAAGGAGAACAGACTTTTAATTATGAAAAAAAGACAGATAATGTAGAAAAAATAGCGAAAGTAAAATTTAATACCGCAACAGCAAACGGTACTTATACGGTTAACGTAAAAAACCAAGAATTTAAGGTCGAAACAACATATCCAGGATACTACACCTTAGATTTGTCTAGTGAAAATATTACTTTTGAAGATAATGAAGAAATAATCATAACAGTAAACGGAGCCGAACGCGAGGACGGTATAACTAAAAAATGGAATTATTTCCTAACAGATAGCATCATAGTAACAACACAAAATATTAATGAAAATGCAAAAATTTATGTAGATACCAATCCGATTCAATTGCCATACGCAACAGATAATAAACATGTCTTCAATTATGTATTCAATACAAGTAATATTTCTTCAAATTCCGAATTGAATTTCGCTCTACTAGGCCAAGATTTATCTTCAGAAACAGGATACAAAATCCTAAACGACGAAGATAATATCTATAATTTTACAGTCAATAATAACAAAATTGCCTACAATAACGCAAACCCAGAATTTTCAATTGATGACACGTTACCAGATGGAGTTTACTCAATCGTTACATATTATGGCAACAGTCCAATCACGAGCGAAGAAGACCCCGGCGTTTTTGCAACATTGTATTTCTACAAAGGCGAACGAAAGTCAATCATAACCTACAAGTCAGCGGATAAAACGATCGGAGAAGTTTCAATAGAGTCAGAAGCCTTTGATCCATTCTCCGGACGCATATTCAAAAAACCCGAAGAAGTCATGCCAATCGAAAGCACCGATCCAGAAGATGTATACCAAGAACAACTTTCAGACAAAAAAGTAGCCGGTTCCACCGCCGAGGCAAAAGATGAAAATTATAACTTCATCAACTGGACAACCAATTCCGTTTTTGGCGAAGCATCAGAAGATAATATCATCATAAGTGAAGACGCCGAATTTGTTCCGGGAAAAATCAACGAAACATATTACAACGTTTACCCAACCGCCACATATTATGCAAATTTTGCAGAAAAAACAACATCATTCACCTATAACGCAGAATTGAATAACCTAGGAAATTGGGAAGGAAATCAAGCAACAATCTGGTTCAAAGAAGGCGAAGAAGAAGCAGTCCAAGACGCACTCGAAAGTGCACCAGTCAAAATCAGCAGCGGTGCCGCACGAGAAGTAGAAACGACGTTGGTCGACCAAAATGGAAAAGAAGCATACTACAAATTCGATGGATGGTATGACGGAGATACGTTAGTTTCAGAAGAAACCACATTCACCCCAACAAAAGATGAAAAAACCGGCGTCTATGTTTCCAAAACATACACCGCAAAGTGGCACGCAATCAACTGGCAGCTCCACTTCACAGAAAATAGCGAATTTGGATCTATCACCGATGAACAAGAAAACAAAGTTTTTCCTGCACTTCAAATTCTAGACTGGGCGAGCAATCTGCAAAAATTTGCATCTCCGCTTCTCAACCCTGACGGAGACAAAATCTGGTCAACCGCAAATGCCCAAGAAGAACACTATACCTATTCATTCGACGGCTGGTTTCTCCCAAACTCAACGGAAAAAACAGATAATTTCATCTATGAAATTGAAGCAAAATTCTCACGCTCCGATTACCTGACGATAGTAATTTTTAATCAGATGTATGATAGTGGTACGTCTATTGAACGCCAACAAGTACCAGAAGGTGAAAAAATAACCAAACCGCAAGATCCCACTGCGAATAATCTAACTTTCGATGGTTGGTATACGGAAGAGACCTATAAAAACAAATGGGATTTCGAGAAAGACACTGTCCAACATGAAGAATATATCAACCTTTATGCCAAATGGCTCATGTCGGTTAATATAAACTACTCAGGAAAAGGCGATAATACGGTCATCGAAAACGTTATTCTTGGAACAAAACTCAATTCAGACAAAGAAGTCCTTAGTCCGGAAGTTGAATATTACGAATTGAGTGGTTGGTATACTGATGACAAATTCGAAAACGAATGGAACTTTGATAATAGCATCAACGAACCAGGTCTAACTCTCTATGCAAAATGGACGCCAAAAAACTACAATATAGTATTCAGCCAAAATATCGAAGAGGCCGGTACAATCGAAGGGATAGGTACGGAAGGCAAATTCTCAGCTCCATATATGTCAGCAATAAATATCGATGGTAACACCCTAACAATCAACGACACAACGATAACCGCAACCCCATCAGAGGATACGAATAAATTTTACAACGAATTCGACAAATGGATCATCACGGATTGCATGAAACAAGATGACGACTACTTCGTGTCGGATACCTGCAAAATAAAGGCGGAATTCAAACAGACAATTCGGCAATACACGATCAAGTTCGTAGACTACAATGATACAGAAATAAGCACAATAACACCACTTCATTATGGCGACGAAGTCACAAATATACCGGCAGATCCGACACGACAATCAGATGCACAATATGATTATAGTTTCGCAGGATGGGAACCCGAAATAACAACCGTCACAGGCGACCAAACTTACAAAGCAACATATAATTCAACAGTCCGAAAATACGATGTATATTTTGATACAAATGGTAGCAATCAACTTATCTTAAGTCAAAATCTCGAATACGGTTCAAAGATCGAAGAACCGACCGTAGTTGAAGGAGAAAGGATGCGATTCGAAGGATGGTATCTCGATCCAGACGACTCAGCGACAAAATGGAATTTCGATGCCGATGTAATCACAGGCGAAATTACATTAATTGCAAAATGGTACGAACTACATGAATTTACCGTTACGGTTAAATTCAATAACGGCACCGAAGATCAAACGTTTACCGCAATCGAAAATTCAATCTTGAAAGACCAAATTACAGAGCCAACAAGAGAATGGTACAATTTCGCAGGATTTTATAAGGAGTCAACCTTCAAAAATCTTTGGAACTTGGATACAGACAAGATTTCAGACAACCTAACCCTCCATGCAAAATGGACACCAAAATCTGCAGAATGGGAAATTTCATCAGGATATACTCAAGAAAATCAAACCATAATTGCTAACACATCAAAAACACTAGCCAATCTTAAACAATCCATCAACTTCAAAAACAGCAACTATCCAGGAACAATTAAAATCCTAGAATCAGACGAAACGACAGAAGCGACGGAGAGAATTAAAACAGGTCAATATGTCAAAATATACGACATTGAGAATGAGGAGATCGACAGTAGACAAATAGTCGTAAAAGGCGATTTAAATGGTGATGGCATCATAGATTCCGGCGATCTGTTGAAAATGCGAAAACATCTAATAAACACTTCTCAATTATCTGGATCATTCAAACGCGCCGCAATGATTACCGACGGAGACACAACAATCGATTCGGGTGACCTATTGCGTATCAGAAAACATTTAATCGGTACAAAATCAATTGAATAACATAAAAGGAGAAAACATGAAATCACACAAACTCAAACTAATCATCCCAGTCGCACTCTCCGCTTTTGTCGCACAAAACGTTAGTGCTGCCTCCATTGCGCCAAGCCAATCAAGCGTATATGTTGGAGATTCATTTACGGTTACAATTAACGTCGGTTCAGTCGCTGCATGGCACGTTATCGCAACACCATCGGGTCCAGTAACAGGATGCGCCATAAATGTCGCCGACGCAACTGCGGACGCAACAAATATGGCAAAATCATTCACCTTGAATTGCACAGCAGCACAAGCAGGAGTTATCACGGTTTCCTTATCTGGCGACGTCACGACGGAAAACGAAGTTACTACTCAACTTTCCGGCAGTACAAGTATTCAAGTCACAGAAAAACCAGCCCCGCAACCAGAGCCAACACCAGAACCTGAGCCTCAACCACAACCAACACAACCCGAACCACAACCAGCGCAACCTGAGCCACAACCACAGCCACAATCTCAACCAACACCACAAACGCAAAAACAAAACAGCACCCCATCAGTCCCAGCTACAGCGAATCTAGAAGAGCAAACCGAAAACAATGAAGAAACAGAAAAAGACGAAGAAAAAGAGGCAGAGGAAGCAAAGCTAAAAGCAGAAAAACAGAAAAAACTCGACGCAGCCAAGAAAAAAGAGACGCAAGACAAAAAACAAGAAGAAACAGTAGTAAAAAAGGAAGAGAAAAAAGACGATTTATTATGGCTCTGGATTCTTCTTGGCGTACTCACTGCAGGTCTCATTACCTTTCTCATCATTTTCTTCGTTAAAAAGAAAAAAGGAAATAAGGAAGGCAAAAAAGAAAAGCCAGCAAAAGAACACAAAACTGAAGATCCAATAGCTGATTCATTAGAAAAAGAAGAGTAGATAAAAAAATACCTCATACGAGGATATTTATCAACCTTGGCTGGAGCGGAAGGATTCGAACCCTCGCATGGCGGGACCAGAACCCGCTGCCTTACCACTTGGCGACGCTCCAATACAAAACATTCTATCACAAAAACCACATTTTGTTAAATAAGAAAAAGCTTTCTAAAACCAAAGAAATTTGCTATAATCGAGAAAATAAGCATAAAAAATAAGGGTGGAACATGCCAGAATATCATCGCCTAGAAAACATTGAAGACGTCGACGAATTTTACGCCGCAATAAACCGTCACAACTTGACTAAAACATTGTCGCCGGAGCGACCATACACGTATTGGACAATAGAGTTATACGATATGAAAAACGGTATTCGCGGCGGAGGCGGTCTCGGTGTTCTAGCCGCAGATACGCGGCGAGTAGCCGAAGAACTAAACGTCCCAATGACGCTCATTACCCCTTTTTACCCTAGCGAATCACATCAAACCTTCGAAAACGGCGAGATGAAAACGATCCACCTTGAAAAGAAATATGCCGATTTTGGCTTCAATTTCGTCGACAATGTCTTTATAAAATGCAATAATCAACTAACTAAACTCGATGTAGTTGAAAAAGTCATGGGTAGCACCCGTATCTTAAGCATCACCGAACCAAACTTTGGCGAACTGTATTCAGGTGTTTCTTGGGGTGATCATCGTCTATATCAAGAAGTTGCACTCGGGTTTGGCGGTTATCAAGCCCTAAAACTCGTCGGCTTAAAACCGGCCATTATACAACTCAACGAAGTAGCCACCTTTTTTGCCGCCCTCGCCCGCCTAGACGAACTTGCCTCAAGTGGCATGGACTTCTATGAAGCCGTCGTCTATACGCGCAAACATACGCTCTATACGAATCACACACTCGTCCAAGCAGCCGAAGCTCAATTCAATTATGAACAATTCGAACGCTATGTTTTTCCAAACCTAAAGTCCAAAGCTGTCAAAAAATGGCTCCAAGACAAATTCAACAATGGCCTAATCAAACTCAGCTCTGTCACTATCGAAATCGCCGAAATGCGTTCTGGTGTTTCAAAACTCCACGCACGCGTCGCAAACTACAAAGACATCGCCGGAAACAAAGTAAAATTCAAAGCCATCACTAATGGAATAGATCTAAAAACCTGGATATTACCAAAAATTCTCGACTTTTACCACGAATCAGGAATCTTAAACAAATTCGATTACGAAACTAAGGATTACATCGATCTCCTCGACAAAATTGAAGGAAAAACCATCCGAGAGCTAAAATCCGCAGGTAGAAAAGTCTTAAATGAGATTCTTGCAAAACACCCAGACCAAAACGGAAAAACACTGTTTTTCAACGATAACGAAATTATTTTCGACTTCAAACGCCGTTTTGTCGACTATAAACGACCTTGGCTCCCCTTTTCCGACCCGAAACGTCTTAGAATGATTCTAGAAAAACACAATGCACATTACATCTTCACCGGACGTGTCCACGAAGGTGACGAAAACATGTACGGACATCTCAAAGAATTATTAAACATCATCGAGTCGGATCCATTCTTAAAAACACATGTCCACTATATTCCAGATTATGACGAAGAGATCGCTTTCGCGCTCTCGGTTGGCTCAAACATCACCATCAACACCCCAATCGTCGGTCTTGAGGCATGTGGAACATCTTGGGAAAAAGACATCGGCAACCTCTGCTTATTAATTTCAACACATGATGGAGGTGTCGCAGATTGTCCGTCCGATTCATATCTCACAATTACGGGGCAAACCGAAGAAGAAGAAATTGAGTCACTTTACATTCGCATGGAAGAGGCTGCAAAGGCCTGGAAAAACGACTTCGATTTGGAATATTGGATTCGCACCGAGCTGACCAATTATCTCCCAGTAATTTCCGGCTCACGCATGATTAAAGATTATCTAGAATATTTATTCTAAATCTTGCATAATTGAAAAAAGTTTGTTATACTGCTATTGACAAGTCTGGTAACAGACTTTTTTTAATAGGAAAGGAAACTATGGCTAAAGAAAAAATTACCCGCATCAAAGCCAACGACTCCAAAAAACCCGAGGAAAAATCGACCGAACCAGTCATAACTCGCGAAAAAGTCGTCATCAAAGACAAAAAGTCCGAAAAAACCGCCAAAAAAGAAGCCAAAAAAACCGAAAAGGCCGAGAAGAAAGCTGAAAAGCAAAAAGAGAACAAAAAAGTTTTCGTATTCTTCCGCCCATTCTGCGCAATTGGCCGCTATTTCCGTGATTCCTGGAAAGAAATCCGCCAAGTCAGATGGCCAAACCGCAAGGCAACTTGGAAAATGGTTCTTGCCGTCGTAATTTATTCCGCATTCTTCCTAGTTTTGATTAAACTTCTCGATATTCTATTTGATTGGTTATTTAATATAATTTTAGGAGCATAAAAAGGAGAAAATATGGCAGTAAACAGATATGATGATACCCGCGCATGGTACGCAATCAGCACCTACAGCGGATACGAAGACAAAGTCGCAGACTCAATCAAGCAACGTCTTGACAGTATTGAACTTGCAGACAAAATCTTCGACGCGATTGTTCCAAAGGAAAAACAAATCGAAATCAAAAACGGCAAACGCAAAGTCGTCGACAAAAAGATTTTCCAAGGCTATGTTCTTGTCGAAATGAAACTTTCTGATGAAACCTGGTATATTATCCGCAACACCCCAGGTGTTACCGGCTTTATCGGCAACGGCACTCAACCAACTCCAGTTTCCGAAAAAGAAATCGAAAAAATCAAAAAACGTATGGGCGTCGAAGATCCAAAGTTCAGTGTTAGCTATGAAGTCGGCGAAGTCGTTTCGATTACTGACGGTCCATTCAAGGGCTTTGATGGTACAATTTCCGAAATTGACGCAGCAAAAGGCAAACTCAAAGTTATGGTTTCCATGTTTGGCCGCGAAACACCAGTCGAACTTGACGCTCTCCAAGTCAAGCAACTTCAATAAATCGAAAATTAAAGAAACAGGGAGAAATCCCTGTTTTTTTATTGAGAAAAGGGCAAATGCTTGACTTTTTCGACAAAGTGTGCTATAATAGACTTATACACAAGTTTTCTTGAGTTGTTCTTTTATAGGGAGTAAACAAAGCTCGAGATTTTTGTGTAAATATTTCACGGCCTCAGGAGGGCATATTATGGTTTCAAGAAACTACAAAATCCGTCTCTGCATCACCACGGCAATCGTCATTGCCATCCTTCTCGCAACTGCAACCGCAGCCTACGCCGCTGATACAGCAAATATTTCCATCTCTATCGATGGGAATATAACCGAATACGCCACGAAAATCATCGGACTTTTTAAGGAGCCCGTCGAAGTAGCCCTGCAATACTTCACCTCATTCTTGCAGTATCTTGCAGGCTGGCTCGCAGCAATCTAATACACCCTACTCGCACCGGTCGCTCCGGTGCATTTTTTATCTAAGCATTTTTCAACTACAATCAACACCAAAATCAAATCAAAGTCCCATTAGTTTACAAAAAGCCTAAACCCGATACAATACAAAAACGCACAATAAATTTGAATAGCTCTCTAGAAAAATACTCAAGTTTTGTGCAGATCCATATCAAAGGAGGGGAAAGGTATGTTCAGCAAAAAAGACATCCGCGATCTTTTCAAAGCCATCACAATCGCAACTGGATTTGTTTTAATCACAGCCGCAGTAGCTTATGCTAATGAATTAAAAAAAATCTAACTAAAAACACGCGCTCATTAACGCATCTTCGAGAAATATACGAGCAGCGTATCGCATCTTAATATTCATCATCCTTGCGCCGGCAACTCCGGCACATTTTTATTTCACCATATTATAAAGATTAACAAACGAAATAAGCTTAGCTCTAAAATCATCCGAAACAAGTTTAGAATAATACTTATTTATATAATTAAAAACCTCGTCCTGGCTATATGAATCTAAGAGAATACCATAATAAAATTTCAAATTTTCAAAATAAACATTCTTTTCTTTAATTTCATTAGAAAAGAAGGAATTCAAGTTATAAAATCCTGAAAACACTGCCTCGCGCATCTTAACATTCTTTTCGTTCTTCAAATCAGACAAATCAAACCCAAATCGGTTTAAAAAATCCAACAAATCAGAATTATCCATCTCAGACTTTGCAAAAGAAGGAGCTTTTCCTTTGACCGGCAAACTAAATCTAAATTCTCCAAGATCTGTAAACCCGGATTTTACGCAAACAACGCCTACCGAAATTGCCTTAAGAATTGCCTCGTGCTCCAATTTCGCCATTTCTTCAAGAGAAGAAACAACCGGAAAAATATTATGAGAATTCACTTCCTTCCAAACTTCAAAATCACGAAAACCAGAGAGTTCGGAAATCTTTTTACCCTCAAGATTACGAAATCCAATTGCAACAAAATCATTCGACAACGAAAAATCACCTTTAGAAATTCGGTCAATTGCTCCCTCAACAAAGTATCTCTTTAGAGCATTCTTCTCAGAAAGTTTAGATTTAACATATTCAACAGCCTCAACCAAAAATGCCTCTTTATCGGAAAAATCATCATCTTTCTTTGTATGTTTTGGCTCCTTCACCTGAGTTTTCTCTTGCAAGGCAACAATTTTTCTCTCAGAAAGCGTCATATGATGCTCGCAATCAGGTTCAGGAGTTGAACGATCGGAATTAAGCCAAGCACTATAAATCTTAGTCGGATAATGAATTACGCCATCATCATCAAGTTCGTAACCATGTGTAGCGAGATCGATAATTGTTTCTTGCGGAGCATAAACTGGCTTATAATTCCCAGAATTCTTACGTTTATCAAGCTCACAATTTGCATTAAGTCGGTCAAGTAGCGACAAATCAGGAGACGTAGCAAGTTCAGTAACCGTCCAATCACTGACCTCAGAAAAATCCGTTTCAAACGCACCATCTGGACGCACAATTTTAGTATTATCCGACATAAAACCTCCTTATGATACCGTTATTATAACATAAGAAATTGCAAAATAATAATATTCTTGATCTCTACTCTAACTAAAAATTCTTTACAATTTTAAAGAATTAGCGTATAATATATCGCGTTACGCATTCGATTATTAATTTTTAATCAGGAAAGCTAAAATGGCAAAAAAAGTTATCGGAAATTTGAAACTCCGTATCCCTGGTGGAAAAGCAACAGCTGGACCTCCGGTTGGTTCAACTCTCGGTCAATGGGGTCTAAACATGATGGATTTCATCAACCCATTCAACGAAAAAACCAAAGAATACATGGGCAAAAATGTCATCGTCCACATTCAAGTTTTTGAAGATCGCACGTTTGACTGGAAATGCCTTGGTCAACCAGTTGATGATTTGATTCGCGAAGCAATCAAACTCGACAAAGGTTCAGGACGTCCAAACACCGAAAAAGTCGGAAAAATCACACGCGCTCAACTCGAAGAAATCGCTAACAAAAAGATGGATCAATTAAACGCGATTGATCTCGAAGGCGCAGTAAAAGTTGTCGCTGGAACCGCTCGCTCAATGGGCGTCGAAGTAGTTGACTAAAATAAACTTCATAAAAATAGGCAGAGAAATCTGTCTATTTTTTTTATACTACTTAATATGCTTATGTTATAATAATAAAAATGGGACAAAGAAAAGAAAAACGAGAACTTGCCTTTTATCAAGGACTTTTTGATTTAAGCGAAAAAGCTAGCTGTATCGTCGATAGTCGAAGCAGAATATGTCTTTATAATAACTCGTTCCAGGAATTGTCGAAAATTCAGCAATCCTCATTGATAAATATCAATATCTTCGACGTAATAGATCTAAAATTATGGAGTCAATCAAGCGGACAGCAAAGCCCCATCGATGAACTGTCGACGGCAATTGAAAATCGCAGTCCCTACACAAACGAAAATATTAAAATCGAAAAAAAAGACAATCAAAGCTTTCCAGCACGCATAGTCCTAACCCCCTTCACCACGGAAAATGAACAATTTTATCAACTAACAATCGAAAACATTACCCAAGAACTCAAAGAAGAACAGTCTCAAATTGACTTCGTTTCACTAATGAGTCATGAGCTCCGCACGCCAATTGCAACGATAAATGGTTACCTCGAATTAGCACTAAATCCTGAATTCGCGTCAATCGACGAAGAAGCAAAAAAATATATTTCCTCCGCCCATGATTCGACAAACCATCTTAGCGACCTATTAAAGAGTTTGCTCTCAGTTACTCGGATCGATAGCGAAAAAGAAAAGCTCAACCTATCAATACGAGACATAAACGAACAACTAAAATCCTTCAGTAAAGAATACTTCATTATCGCTAAAAACAAAAATATTGATTTCAGAATCAATATAAAAAACGAAGAATTGTTTGCCAAAATCAATCAAATCATCTTTCGAGAAGTCATTACGAACTTAGTCAATAATGCTATAAAATACACAAAAAATGGCGGGTCAGTCGAATTATCATCAACAAAAGTAGGAAGCAAAGTTAACATTTCAATAAAAGACACAGGTGAAGGAGTAAAAACCGAAGATCTAGAAAATATCTTCAAGAAATTCTACCGTGCCACAGCAACAACGGAGCAAGGCTCCGGACTTGGCCTTTATCTCGCCAAGCGCCAAACAGAAAAAATGGGCGGCAGAATTTTTGTTCAAAGTGAAGTTGGAAAAGGATCAACTTTTACAGTTTCATTACCACTTGTTGATATGTCTAGCAAAGAAACGGCAAGAACCTATGTTGAAGAATATGTTTCCATGACGGCAGAGGAAATCAATAAATACGACCCGTTCGCAGAAGACATGTCAAAATACGTCAAGTACCCAAAGCTGTCCAACAATCCTATTATTAAGAACTATGTCGAACTATCAAAGAAATGGTCTAAAGGCGAAATCCCGTCCGCAACAGAAGATGACAAGCAAAAAGTCTACAACGCATACAGAAAGCAGGCTAACGAACTTTCCCAAGCAAAATTCGAAAAAATCTGGGTCCAAATCAAACCACGCCTCGACAATGTAGGGCTAGCAAAAATAGGCAGATATATCGTCTCAAAATACATGATTGCATGGATCCTCGAAGCACCAAGCAGTGCGTCGTGGGAATTAGCGTTTGGCTACGGATACGATTATGAATGGAACTGGAGAAAAGTCGAAAAAGACGATCCAATATATTGGTTCGTGATTCGCGACCCTCAATTCAACTGGATTAGGCAAAGAACCATCATGTCTCGAAAGGAAATCGCCGACAAATCAAAAGTTCTGTTTCTTAACGCAGGATGCTTGCCGGAACTAAGACATATCGAAGGATTTGGCGTTCCATCAGAAATGTGGGCATGCGACGAAGAGCGCAATATTAACCCTGACAATATTTTTGGATGGTCCACAAAGGAACACAATGTAACCTACGAAAAAGCCGATATTCTCGAATATCTCGACAAAATGGCAATCGAAGGCAGAAAATTCGACACAATCGTGATGGATGGAGGTTCCTTCCAAAATTTCAAGGAAATAGACAAGATTATCGCTTCGTCCATAACCTTGCTTGAAGATGGCGGAAAATTTATCTTCGATATCCAACCATTGCAGTGGGATCATGAAATTATGAATTATGTCCTTGGCGTATATTACACAGATGAAACAACTACACCAAAAGATATACCGACAGCGATAAAAATAATCACAAAAATATGTGACACGATTGGTGGAATTAGAGTCAAATACACCATTGATCAAAGGAATGACACTCCGGCCGGAATAATGTTTTATATCGAGAAAAATTAGGAATAACGATGAGAAGAAAAGAACAACAAAAAGAAATTAATTTATTAAAAGAAGCATTTGATGCCGACTATACTGGAAGATGCGTTTTTGATAAAACAAGAAAAATCATAATTATAAATAAATCCGCTCTGGGAATAATCGGTAAAGGAAACAAAAGTGGCATCATAGGTTCTGACATTCTCGATATATTAAAGTTCATTCCGAAAAACGACCTAATCTCAAAAACATGGAAAAATTATATCGATGACAAAATCAACGCATCAGATTTTTCGAAAACAAAAACACGCGATTATGATTTATTTACAAACGACAAACAAACTCCAGTCGAACTTGAGGTAAAAAAACTACCAGGAGAAGAAACCTTATTCCTACTAAATATAAAAAATATTGGTGAAGAGTTTCAGAAAAGAAAAGCCCAAGACGAATTCGTCTCAGTTGTCGGGCATGAAATGCGCACGCCAATCGCCTCATTGAACGGATATCTCGATTTAGCAACAAACGATTCACTGGCAAAAATTGACGAACGTGCAAGAAATTATCTAAACCTAGCACGAGAATCAAGCGATCGCTTAAATATCATTTTTAAAGACATTCTCGACGTCTCACGCATAGACAGCGGCAAAACAACCATTACGCCAGAAGTAATCGACCTTGACGAATTCATCAAAGAAAAGGAATCGTCTTATAAGAAAACCGTTTCAGAAAAAGACCAATCTCTCGAAATAATTACAAAAGGAACAAACTTATATTGTAAAGTTGACAAAATAATGCTCGACAATATCCTCAATCACATTGTCGAAAACTCCGTCAAATATACAGAAAAAGGCGGCAAAATTACAATTACAACTTGGTACGAAAACGAAAAAACAAAAATCTCAATCGCCGATACGGGCATAGGAATAGAAGCCAAAGAAATAGACAAAATCTTCCGGAAATTCTATAGGTCAGAACAAGTTACAGTCCGAGAAAACGGAACTGGGCTCGGGCTGTTTATTGTTAAAAGCCAAACCGAACTAATGGGCGGGTCAATCGATGTCGAAAGTAAGCTCGGAAAAGGAACAACTTTCACTCTAAGTTTTAATGCGACGACACCTGATTTTCTAGAAAAGTCCTACGACAAAATTCAGAAGTCAAGAATCACCGTCCTGACAGCAGAAGAAATCGACGCGTTGGATCCATTTAAGGAAGATATGTCAAAAACCATCAAATACCCAAAAATGGACAACAATATCTTTATTAATAACTATGTCAAAACCTCAAAGGAATGGCTTAAAGGGTCTGCATTATCCACACCTATCGAAGAGAAACAAAAAATCAAAGATACATATAGGAAATTAAACTCAGAACTATCCGAAAAGGACTTCAATAATTTTTGGCGAAAGATCGAAAACCGCCTAGACAACACCGGAACAGCGAGAGTTGCAAAAATGATGGTATCAAAATTCATCTTTCCGTGGGCATATTTATCCCCACAATCTGCAGCATGGGAAGTAAGCTTCGGATGGGGAATGGATTTTGGTGGCAAATGGCAAAAAATTCCAAAAAGCGATCCAGCTTATTGGATGGCCATACGTACACCTGGACTTGTCTGGACTAGAGAAAGAACCATTCTTAGTAGATATGAGATTTCAAACAAAAATAGCGTATTATTCATCAAGGCCGGCTGTTTACCAACATTGCGTTATTATAAAGGCGGCAAATTACCAAAAGAAATCATTGCTTGCGAAGACGACATAACAGTTCCGTTGAATAGCATTTTCGGCTGGGATCCAGTCACGTATGGAGTCGAATATCATCGCGACGAAACGTATAGCTTCCTCGACGAACTAGAATCCCGTGATAAAAAATTCGACTCGATCGTTATGCTTAGCGGCTCTTGTCAGTATCATGACACGCTTGATAAACTCATTCCTACCGTCGTCAAGTTTCTTAATCCTGGCGGCACATTTATGTTTGATATTCAACCGAAAACATGGGATATGGATTTCTCAATCTATGTCCTTGGTGTCACCTACCCAAACGCGAATACGATTCCAAAAAATATCGATGAAGTAGTTTTGAACGTAATAAAAATTTGTGAACATTTGCCTGGAATAGAAATGAAATACCATGTAGACTCCAGAAACGAAATTCCCTCAGGTGTGATGTTTTATATTAAAAATAAAAATACATCAGAATAGCCTATACAAAAAACGAAATATATATTAAAATAACAAACGTAGGGGGTTGGTTATATTATATATCGACAATAATTATTCAGACGCGTTATACGACATACGTTAAGAGCAAGAAAAGCAACAAGCAATTATAGCAAAAACCTTTCAAACAAGAGATTTCATGATATTCCATTCGTCCAACCCTCTACGCTCTTTCCTTTCTAGGCCGTCCTCCCCCGACGGCCTTTTTTCTATATAAAACAAGCCTAGCCTTGCATTTCTAGGCAAAGTGTGCTATAATGAAAGAATATAAACTAATTCATGACGGGAGAGGAAAACCTCATTATTACCGCAGAAAGGATAGAAAATGGCAGAAGAAGAAGCCAAAAATCTCGAAAAAGTTGCAGAAGTTGTTGAAACAACTCCAGAAACTGAAGAAAAATTTGCCAAATCAGGCAAAAAATCCAAAAAACACATTGAAGAAGTAAAAGCCGAGGAAGAACGCCAAGCTCGCAAAATCGAACGCGCAGCTGAAGAAAAAGCTGAAGCCGAAAAACCACGCGGCGCAGCCCCAATCACTCGTTCAAAACTTGAACGCCGTGGCAAAAACTACAAAAAAGCTTTCGAGCAAATCGAAAAAGGCAAGGTCTACACTTTAAATGAAGCAATCGAACTTGCTCAAAAAACCAGCCCAGTAAAATTCGACGCAACCGTCGAAGCGCACGTTCGCCTCGGTGTCGACCCACGCCAAGCAGATCAAAACATCCGCACGACCGTTGTCCTTCCAAACGGAAACGGAAAAACCGTCCGCGTTGCCGTTTTTGCTCCATTGGACGAAGCTAAAAAAGCAGCAGCAGCTGGCGCAGATATAGCAGAAGATGAAGAATTTTTGAAGCGTCTCGAAAAAGGTGAAATTGAGTTCGACGTCTTAATTTCAACTCCAGCCTATATGCCAAAACTAGGCAAATTCGCTCGTCTCCTTGGTCCAAAAGGTTTGATGCCAAATCCAAAAGCAGGAACCGTGACTATGGACATCGAAAAAGCAGTAAAAGAAGCAAAAGCAGGTAAAGTCGAATATCGTGTCGACAAACAAGCCATTGTTCATATTGGGCTTGGAAAAGTATCATTTGGAACCGAAAAACTACTTGAGAATGCAAATGTCTTCTTTGATTCATTGAAGGCTCAAAAACCAGCATCGATCAAAGGGTCATTTGTAAAATCAATTTTCATCACGACATCAATGGGACCTTCAATTTCAGTTGAAAACCTCTACAACTAATTCAAGAATCCCCGAAAGGGGATTTTTTGATGCTTTATTTTTCAAAAAGATTAAGTTAAAATAGAAAAATATGAACGAGAGGAAGTTTTTAATTAGAAACGTAAAAAAGGCACGCGATCTAATCAACGGAAAATTAATAATTAAACCGAAAGATAAATCCGGAGATTTAGTAACAAATTTTGATGAAAAACTCGAAAATTTCTTCATCAAAAAAATTAAAAAAGCATACCCAGACTTTGATATTGTTAGCGAAGAAACGAATTCGAAAAAGCGTCTAACAAAAAATTGTTTCGTAATTGACCCAATCGACGGCACAAACAACTTTGCCAGAAAAATTCCAATATGGGGAATTCAAGTCGCATGTATTAAGAATAACGAAACAATAGCAAGTGTCATCTATTTGCCAGTCTATGACGAATTATATTCCGCCGACAAGACCGGAGCATATCTAAATGACGAAAAAATTCATGTAAACCGTCAAAACGAAAAAATTGGCGTATATACAACAGGGAATCAAATTCCACAAGAATACGAAATGCAAACAAAAAATCCAAACCACCGCCATTTTGGTAGCGCCGCTTTTTCACTTGCGATGGTCGCCTGCGGGAAAATGAGTGCCTGCTTCTTCCGAGAAAAAGTCAATCCGTGGGATTTTATACCTGGCGAATATCTGGTTAAAATGGCGGGGGGTTATTCCTTCATGAAAGACCACGTCAGAATCTGCGCAAATATGCAATCATGGTCCAATCTTCTTCAAAGAACAGAACCGCTCAGTATCCAGCACCCTTCAATAATCGAAAAAACCGAAACGAACATCAAAAAACAAACTAAGGTTATAGAAAAACAACCAATCATCCAAGAAAAAGAAACCACAGAAAGTCAAAAATCCATCACATTAGGTAAAAAAGCAATATCAAAACCAATCCAAAAAGACATCAGTAAATCCATCAATATTAAGACTAAAGAAATAATCCCAGAATTTCAAATCGAAGAATCAGAAGCGATTATCGAAACTTTCAGAGTAGAAATCCCAGAGCAAGTTCAACCCAAACCTCTAACAGTCGACGAAATTCTGGTTGATAAAAAGGAAGAACCAGAAAAAGACAAAGTCATAATAAAAAATAACTTCAAAGTTGTCAAAAAACCAACAACACTCAAACCAAGCACAACTCGCATTAATCTATCGGAAGCCAGAAAAAGAAAAATCATAATGTAAGTCTTTACAACAAAAAGCAAATGTCATTACTAAGTAACATAAATCTCGCTTATGGCATACAAGACATCGAAGGCTTCAGTGAAGAAAAGCCTCAAAATATCCCAGAAAATCAAAATCCAAACGATGAAAAAAATCATCCATTAAATGCAACAATTGAAACATATAATAAATCTCATTGGATTTTCTTCATCAGCATTCCAATCTCCTTATTCTTTATTATCATATGGAAAAAGAAAAAGAACAAAGACAAAGAATATATTGAAGAAATCTAGTATTGGCTAACTTTCAAATTCAACGATATTTTCGTGCTAAAATATACTCATTATGGAAATACCAATCTCAATCATTTCAATCTTAATCGGATTAGCGCTATGCTTTTGCGGTTTCAAAATCAAAAAAATCGGGTTCTTTATTGTCTGGTTTGTAATCGGCTACAATCTTGTTAGTCAATTTATGCCAGATATTAATACCTGGATCCCCCAAATCGCAGGTTCCGAACTCTATCAAAACCTACTCCCAATCGCCGGCGGCCTTCTTCTCGGTCTCCTTGGGTTCACAATCGAAAAACTCTGCGTCGCAGGCATGGTTCTATTCCTAGTCATCTCAATCGGCATGAAATATTTTGGAACAGACATCCAAACCATTGCCATTTCAGCCATCATCGGTGCAATTCTTGCCGCCTGTTCAACGGCAATCATCAAACCAGCAATTATCGTCACAACCGCCATCGCTGGTTCATATACACTCACAACAGCCTTGATTTCACTCTTGACCCTCGATCAAGCAACATGGTTCTTCCCAATACTAATCATCATTGCTGCCATTGGCTCCCTAGTCCAATTTTCAAGCACAAAAGGCGAAACCGTTTAAACAAAATAATGCCACGAACGTGGCATTATTTTTTACTCGTGATGATATTTACCACCGTTCGCAATCTCCTGCGAACGGTAAATTTGTTCAGAAACAATTATTCTTGCGATCATATGAGGGAATACTAAGTTAGAAAAACTCCAAACAAAGTCCGCTTTTTCCCTCACGCTTTCGGAAAAACCATACGCGCCCCCAATCAAAATCACAACATCTTTTCCAGAAGAAAAAGCAGAATTTAGTTTATCGAATAACTCTGGCGAGGAAATGTTTTTTCCACGCTCATCACAAACAATCACAAATTCCTTCCCAGAAAACGGCCATTTTTCGAGAAAGTTATTCAGTTTTTCTTCCTCAAAAATTTCCCATTTTACGTCAAACGGCTTCCGAAGTCGTTTTCCATATTCAGAAATTACTTCGTTCGCCCAAGAAGCATGCTTCTTTCCCCCAGCAATAATTCTAATCATATTTATATTTTACCATGAAAAAAGCCCGGCGCGTAGCCGGGCTAGTTTTGTTGGCGACTCTCAAAATCGCCTTTTTTTAACCGTGAAGACTCTCGAGATATTCTTCACGCCAAGATGATGTATCGTCTTTGTTAAACCAGGATTCAATAAAATGTTCGGCGGTTCCATCTTTTTCATCTCTACCAATTGCGGTTTTAATGTATGGTAACCCTTTTTCGTCCCCCTGGAGCAATTTCAGCTCACAGTGGCAAATATGCCAAATACCGTTTTCAAGAATGAACGGCCATTTGACGTCTGAGAACGACGAAGAAATCACTCTTCTATTACCATTATTATCGGTCGCAATCAACTCGCCATCAACATTACAAATGGTAATTTCGGCTGATCGCTTGCCAAATGCCGCCTTATCCACTCCGACGACATAAGGAGTCGTTGACATAAATAATCCGTCTTCAGTTTTTGCGAGCCCATAGATAATTTCCTTCGCCGTATCATAGATATACAATCCACTACGGTCAAGAATTCGAGCCTGCTCCGGCTTTTCTATACAGCATCTCCATGTTGCGTATTTATGTCCGGATTTCCACATCGTGACCGTCTCATCGTCAATCACGATAGTTCCGCCGACGTAATTTCCTTTTTCGTCGGCAGTTCGAATTTCGATGTCGGATGGCAGATCTTGTACATCAAGTAAACAACCAGCTATCTCAGCCTCTTCCGAACGAAGAATCTGTTCTGCAGGATCATATTCAATAAAGAAGATGTCCTTTTTTCGCTCAGGAATCACCCTAAACAAAACCTTGTCCTGGATGGATCCGGGATGGATTCTAGTGTGCCCTTCAGCTACCGTCCAAGCTTCCCTGAGGCTGTCTAGACAATCAGCGTTACCGCTCCAATTTTCGACAGTACAGCCGTCAAGATGAACGTCAATAATGTCCGGTCCCACGCCCATCCACGAAGACGATCCCTCATTCCAGGTATAATTTTTATTCTTGTATTCTTTTCCGAGTGCCGGGGGTCGCTTCGCACAACCTCCAAACGAACAAACAATTATGATAATTGCCAAAATAGTTGTGAAAACCTTTTTCACAAAATCACACTTCTTTCTTCTTTTTAATTTTCTAGGCCGCCTCGAGAAAACAGTCTATCCTCTATATTATACCACACATGCTTATTTTTGTCAATATCTCAAGATGATTCTTGCAATTTTTCACCTTTTTTGCTATAATATCAAAAGTTACCAAAGACAGTGGCGGAGAAATCTTAATAATGCCACCTAGGAATCTTCTTATAGAAATTTTGGTGACGTTATTTAACAATTAGCTAGTCACAACAAATTTAACCAAAGGAACTTTTTATGGCAATTTCAAAAGATAAAAAGAATACATTGGTTGCTGAATTAACCGAGCTTCTTTCCGATTCAAAAATGGTCGCCTATGCAAAATATCAAGGTTTGACTGTTGCTGAACTTCAGGAACTCCGCAAGCTCGCTCGCGAGTCTGGCGTAAAAATCAAGGTCGTCAAAAACCGCCTTGTAAAAGTTGCAATGAAAGAAATCGCAGCCTACAAAGACACCGAAACCAACAATCTTGTTGGTCAACTTCTCTATGCCGTTGGCGCAGATGAAGACTTTGATGCTGCTAAAGTTCTCACAAAATTCGCAAAAACTCACCCAATGATTGAACTTCAAGGTGGCTTCAATGCAGAAGGCGCAGCCCTCTCAAAAGAAGAAATCACCACCCTCGGTTCTCTCCCAACCAAGAACGAACTCATCGCTCAAGTTGTCGACACTCTCTTGTCTGGCATCAATGGTATCGTTTCAGGTTTGGAAAATCGCGAAGAAAAATAGCAATCAATTTAATAAATTAACACTAATTCAAAAAGGATACAATTATGGCTACCGATATCAAGAAATTGGCCGAAGAATTAGTCAACATGACCGTTCTCGAAGTCAATGAACTCAAAACTGTCCTCAAGGACGAATATGGCATCGAACCAGCTGCTGCTGTTGTTGCAGTTGCTGCTGAAGGTGGTGCTGCTGCCGATGAAGGCAAATCAGAATTTGACGTCGTCTTGAAAGACGCTGGCGCTCAAAAGATCGCCGTCATCAAGGCCGTCAAAGAGGCTACTGGCCTCGGTCTTGGCGAAGCCAAGGCAATCGTTGATGGTGCTCCAGCAACCGTCAAAGAAAAAGTCGCAAAAGCTGACGCAGAAGCTATGAAGAAAGCTCTCGAAGAAGCTGGCGCAACTGTCGAACTCGCTTAATCAAAAAACTAGCTAATTGTTCAAGAAAAACTTCTCTGCAAGGGGAAGTTTTTTGACATCAAAAATCGCACAATTTGTCAATAAAAATCTGCTTGTAAAATTTACAACATTTTGACCACTACCTCTGTTAATTATGTGGAAAAGTCATTCTAAAAAGTGTTGACACTCAATTTGATTTGAGATAATATAATATTATAAATATAATTTAATACAGACAGGATGCGAGGTGATGTCTGAACTATCAGAAAAACAAATAAAAAGACTCCGAAGCCTTATCCAAGAGGCTGAGACAAATTTGGCAGCCGCAAAAGAGCTGTTAATTTCCACAATTGGTGATGGCGGAACGATTGCCGCCCCACGCGACACAATTATCGATTCCGACGAAGGAAAAATCATCGAAGGTGTTTTTGACGGCCAAATCATGATTGGTCCCGACGGCAAGAACTATCCTGTCCCCGCAAACTACGCATCAAAGTCCAAGCTCGTCGAAGGTGATCTCATGAAACTCACCATCGCCCCAGACGGCAAATTCCTTTACAAGCAAATCGGCCCAATTGAAAGAAAAACCGTCATCGGCACTCTCACCCATCACGACGACAAATATTTCGTCGAAGTCACCGGCAAAGAATATGAAATCCTCTATGCTTCCGTCACCTATTTCCGCCTTCACGAAGGTCAACAAGTTTCCGTTGTCATCCCGGCCGACAACAAAGACGCTCGCTGGGCCGCCGTCGAAGCTTCACTCTAAATTCGAAATCAAATCCCCGCAAGGGGATTTTTTTGATGTTATAATAAATATAAGAATTTTAAACAAGGATTTTTCATGGAAGAAAATCAACCACAGCAAATGCAAACTCCAAAGCCAGACAAAAAAGAGAAAAAAGGCTGCCCTCTAGCACTAATCATCATTCTCGCCGCCCTCGCAATCGGCGGAATCGGATTTGGCATTTTCGAACTACTTATTAATAATAATCAACCAGAATGCATATTAGAAACAATAGACGGCAATAGCAATCAACAGCAAAACGAACAAAATCTAGAAGAAAAAGACGATTCAGAAAACAACAAAGAGACATCAAAAACAGAGAACAATCAAGAAGAAAAAACACAGCAAAACAATCAAACCGAAGAAAATAAAGGGAGACAAGCCAGTTACGAAGATCTTGCAGGAGAAGAACTATTTACGAATGTACTCAATTATCAACACGACACATACTACAACAAATATCACAAAGTACTTACAATAACAAATTATAGTAAATATTATGAACAAGAAAAAAACGAACACTACGATGTTGAGTGTAAAACAAAACAATGCCTACTAACAAATCGAGAAAATACACCACCAAAAACAATAATATTAACGGGCTTTTCTGGAGAAATTAAAGATTTTTTCTACGCAAAATTCGGTCAAGCAGGAGGCTATGAACAATTATTATTCTTAATGGCAGACGGAAGTGTAGAATATATGCCAATTTACGATGCCTTCGAAAAGAATAACATCAAATCCTATGGTAAAATTGAAGGATTAAAAAACATCGCTAATTTCCAACAACTCACTTCATCGTCTTATGAAAACAACGGCGAACTCTTACTCGGACGCGGGCAAGCAGTCCTAGCAGAAGACGTAGACGGAAATTATTATGATTTATATTATTATTTAGAGGAATATATGTAAGATTATCAAAATCCCCGCAAAGGGATTTTTTGATAATAATAAAACTTCTCAAACTCATTTTTCAATAATCAATTAGATTTTATCCAATCTTCCGACGAGATTCTCCACAGTCACCGACAGTAAAAACCACAACAATGCCCGACGGAGCCGAGTAGTCAAGGCGTTTCTACCCGACGATCGAGGCGTAGTCTTGGCGCGCTTGTTGTGATTTTTACTTCGCGAGACGAGGACTTTCGAGGAGGAATGGTTGGAGAAAATAGCAAAAACGTTCAGCTAGTTAAAAAATCACAAGAATTAAGAATAAATTACGCATTAGAAAGACAATCAACCACATCAAGAAGATATGCTATACTATTTTCAATGAAGGCACTATATCGCAAATATCGTCCAAAAACACTCGACGAAGTCATTGGCCAAGAAAAAGTCACTGACGTTCTAAAAAATTCTTTGAAAACAAAGAAAATTTCCCATGCCTATCTTTTCACTGGTCCTCGCGGAACAGGGAAAACTAGCGTCGCCCGCATTTTTGCTCATGAAATCAACAACTTTGATTACGAACTCGAAGATTCATATGTCGACATTATAGAAATCGATGCCGCCTCAAACACTGGCGTCGACAATATTCGTGAGCTCCGAGAAAAAGCCACAATCGCCCCAACAAAAGGCGAATACAAAATCTACATCATCGACGAAGTACACATGCTCAGCAAATCCGCATTTAACGCACTCCTGAAAACTCTCGAGGAGCCCCCAAAACACGTTGTTTTCATTCTTGCAACCACTGACATCGAAAAAGTACCAATCACAATTACTTCTCGTGTTCAAAAATACGTTTTCGGCCTCGCATCGACAGAAACAATGGTGAGTCATCTAAAAACCATCTGCAAAAAAGAAAAAATCAAAATCGACGACGACGCCTTAGAAATCATTGCTAAACGCGGCGGCGGTTCCTTCCGCGACACTCTTTCGCTCCTCGACCAAATTTCCACTTTAACAAGCGAGAAAATCACCAAAGAACTTGTAGAAAAATCTCTCGGCCTACCAAAAGACGAATTAATTTTATCGTTGCTTGAAGCATATAAAACCGCAGACCTTTCAGAAATCTCCAACAAACTCAAAGGAATCCTAAATTCCGGCACGAAACCAGAGATCCTCGCAGAGGACATCATTGGTCGCATTCTCGAATCGCCAACGCCAGAATTTCTGCCACTCCTTTCAAAACTCCCAGACGTCAAGGCGCCCTTTCCAGAAGCAAAACTCCTTCTTGCTTTCACGAATTTCACCCAACCAGTTTTGAGAGTTCAACAAACCATCCAGACAATCACTGAACAACCTCAACAAAAATCAACATCCACCGCCGACGAAATTCGCGCAAAACTAGCAGCAAAGAAAGCAGAGAATAAAAAAACCAACGAATCAATCACAAAGGAGTCTGAGCCAAAAACAGCAGAAATGCCCGCTGAGATTGAGATAAAAACCGAAGAAACGACCGTCGAAATTCAACCAAACCCCGAAGATTTCAATTGGGAAAATTACCTAAACTCCGTCAAATCTTCCTCGTTAGCCATTTTCATGCAACTCAAAAAATGCAATTTCTCTCTAAAAAACAACACTCTTCATCTTTACCCAGACAAAGCAATCACAAAAACAATTCTCGACAAAGAAAATAACCGAAAGTTCCTAACAAACCCAATCAAAAATTACACAATTCTCGTCCATGACCCTTCCGATAATTTACCAAACTCAACGAAAAACAACCCGAAATTCGGCGCAATCAATGATATAATGGGTGAAACACAGGAGGTAAAAAGTGGAGGAGAAATCCCGTTCTAAAGACGGCGGCCGCGTTCCGCCTCAGGATATTGAAGCAGAAAAATCGCTTCTCGGCTCGATTCTTCTTTCTGATTCTTCTTTTCCAGACGTCCTCGAAAAAATTCGTTACACAGATTTTTACGACAAAAACCACGGCCTAATTTACAAAGGCATGACCTCACTTTATGAAAAGCACAAGCCAATCGATCTTTTGACCCTCTCGAGCGAGCTCAAAGCCGACAAAGTTTTGAAACAAGTTGGCGGAGAACCATATCTTTCCATTTTGACAAATTTCGTCCCAACCGCATCTCATGTCAAAGCTTATGCCGAGCTTGTCGAAAAAGCCGCCGTTCGTCGCCGACTCATCAAAGCCGGAACAGAAATTGTCGATCAGGCCTATGAAGATGGCGTCGAAGTCGAAGATCTTGTTGGTCGCGCAGAAAAAGACTTGTTTGAAGTCTCCGACAAAACCACAAAATCAGATTATTCCTCAATGGAAGATATGCTCGTCGAAGCCTTTGATCGCATCGATGAACTCCACAAAAACAAAGGCGTTCTCCGCGGTCTAAAAACCGGCTTCCGCGACCTAGACAAAAAAACTGCTGGCCTTCAAAAGGGCGATTTAATTATCATCGGTGCACGTCCGGCCATGGGTAAAACCACATTCGCAGAAAACATCGCCTATAATGCCGCAACAATCAACAAAAAAGCCGTTTTGTTCTTCTCTATGGAAATGTCCAAAGCGGAAATTGTCGATCGTATGATTTCCGATGTTTCCGGAGTGAGCAACTGGAACATTCGCACGGGAAACGTCACTGACGAAGATTTTGCCAAAATTGGCGACGCCTTGAGCGAAATGGGAGAAGCTCCGCTCTACATCGACGATTCTAGCTCAATGACCATTCTCCAACTCCGCAACAAAGTCCGCCGTTTTGCTCACGAACATGACGATTTAGGTTTAGTCATTATCGATTACCTTCAGCTTCTCCAAGGTTCTGACCGCTATGCAGGAAACCGCGTACAAGAAGTTACGGAAATTTCTCGTGGTCTAAAACAGCTTGCTCGCGAGCTAGAAATTCCAGTTATTGCTCTCGCACAGCTGTCTCGTGGAGTCACCGGCCGCGAAGACCCACGTCCAGTCCTTTCGGATCTCCGCGAATCTGGCTCAATCGAACAAGACGCTGATCTTGTTGCCTTCCTCCATCGCGTCGATTATTACAACCAAAACAAACCAGATTACGAAGAGACCCACATCACCGAGCTTATCATCGCAAAACACCGCCACGGCGCCGTCGGCAAAATCGAACTCTACTTCCATCCAGAACTTCTTCGCTTCATGTCTCTCGACCGCACCCACGAAGAAGAATAAAAAACACAACCAAAATAATATGCTATAATATATATGTGAAGAAATACACAATTTCCAAACTTTTTTTATATCGCTATAGATTTCATATAGGTTATACGCTTCTTGCGCTTGCCTTTTTATTTTTAGCTATCATTCTGCCAGAAATCACAACTCGCGGTCTTTCCGAAGCAGAAATGGAATCCGCCGTCAGTTCATATAATCTCCATTTTTCTTCAATCACCTCAGGAAACTTAATTGACCTCCCATATCATTTTCTCCAAAAATTCATGATTCTCTCGTTCGGAATGACCACTTTCGCCATCAAATTTCCAAGCATCATGGTTGCAATCGCCCTTGGCTTCCTAATCATCCTGTTATTAAACCGCTGGTTCAAAAGCAACGTCGCGCTTCTCGCCAGTATTATCACCGTTCTTTCAATCCCGTTTCTCCATCTCGCAGGCACAGGCACGCCAGACATTATGGTCGTTTTTTGGCCAACATTATTATTATGGCTCGGTTCAAAAATCCAAGGCGAGAAAAAACCTCAAACCACATTCTGTTTTATCTTTGCCTTCACGCTTCTTTTCTCGATTTTCACTCCACACATGATCTACCTCGCAATTTTCATCGTCTTATACGTCATGCTGAACCCGCATCTTCGCTTCACAGTCAAATCGCTTCCAAAACTCCCGTTTTCTAGTTTCTGCCTAATCATTGCGCTCGGCCTCGTCGTCTTAGTTTTAAACTTTATCAGCAATCCATCAATTGCTCTCCAACTCTTCTTTGCAGAAAACCTCGATTTGGGTCAATATTTCAATAACATCAAAGCCGCCTTTGTTCCATTTTTCAGCTGGAACACAACTCCAGACGGCGTCTTCCTGACCCCCCTCATTGGACTTCCAGCTTTCTTCCTCGCCTTTGCTGGCCTATTTTCAACAGTCAAAGGCTTCTTCGCATCCAGAAATTCCATCGCATCATGTCTCATAGTTTTCACAGTTTTGATTTCCGGTTTTAATCCAAATTCCGCCTTATTACTCATTATTCCAACCGCAATCCTTGTTGCACACGGCTTGAAATATATTCTCGAAAAATGGTACGGCCTTTTCCCGGAGAACCCCTACGCACGAATTTTCGGCGTTTTCCCGATAGCCACGTTTATTATTATCATGATAATCTCCGGCCTCTCACATTTCATTTTTGGCTATCGCTACACCCCAGCCGTCGCCAATAACTACAATAATGATCTCCAACTAATTGACAAACTCGAAGAAGGAACGAACCTCGTTCTTGTTCCAGAAACCTTGAACTACAAATTCTATAAAGTCTATGAAGATCGAACACATAAAATCAATATTACCCCAACAAACGCCACTGAATTTCCAGACAACTTTGCGACAATCGGCAAACCGGACTTTGACTTGAAAGGGAAAAAGCTAAACAAAATAATTACCTCCCAAAAATCCACCAACTCTGATAGAATATACCTATACAATACTGAAAATTCTAATAACGAGGAGAAATAAAATGGGTGCAACCATGGATCAAATGAAAATGATTAATCAACTTCGCAAGGCTCAAAAAGATTTGAAAAGCGAAATTGTCGAAGTAGAAGCCGGAGATGGCGCAGTTGTTGTTCAAATAACTGGCGAGCTCAAAATCAAAAAAGTTACAATCGACCCAGAACGTGTCGATCTCGACGATATCCACGAACTCGAACGCTGGATCGAAAATTGTCTCCGTGATGGCTATGCTAAGGCTCAAGAAATCGCAACCGACAAAATGAAACCTTTGATGGGTGGCCTCGGCAACCTCGGCCTCTAGGACAAAAATGCTTCCAAAGGCTCTCGAAGATGTCATTGAAGCGCTTGGTCATCTTCCAGGCGTCGGTCCACGCACGGCAGAACGCTATGCATACTATCTTTTTCGTGCCAACGAAAATATTAGCGACAAAATTTCCAAATCTCTCGAAAATCTTCACAGCGGCGTAAAATCCTGCCCAAAAACCTTCGCACTAATCGACGCCAACGAAGAATATTCAAAATTCTATTCCGACCCAAGCAGAGAAAAAGAAACCATCCTCGTCGTCGAACAGCCCCTCGACATTTACGCCATCGAGCAAACAAAACAATTCCACGGAACCTATCATGTCCTCGGCGGCGCAATTTCCCCAATCGACGGCATCACGCCAAAAGATCTACACATCAAAGAGCTTATTGATAGAGTTGAAGATGATGACGTGAAAGAAATCATCATCGCCACCAACCCAAGCGTCGAAGGCGAATCAACAGCACTATTGCTCCAAAAAATGCTCTCGGAAAAATATCCAGACCTGAAAATCACTCGTCTTGCCCGAGGACTCCCACTCGGAGTTGACTTATCATACGCCGATCAAATCACCCTCAGCGCCGCATTAAACAATAGGACGAATCTCTAATGATTTCCGGACTTTCTCCCGAAGAAGTCAAACTTCGCATTGCCGAAGGAAAAGTCAACAAGTCCACAGAAAAGAAAACCAAATTATCAACAATCATCAAGCGCCACACTCTGACGTTTTTCAATATCATTATTTTTGCGCTCGCACTCGTAGTTTTATTTTTTGGCGAAAGAACTGACATTCTCTTTATCGTTATCGCCGTTGCCGCAACATTAATCGCCATTATAAATGACATCCGCGCAAAAATATCACTAGAAAAACTTAATCTACTGTCAGAAAAGTCAATCACAGTCATCCGCAATGGCAAAGAAAAACGCATTAAAACCGAAAACGTTGTCGAAAATGACATCTTGAGATTTAGTTTAGGAGACCAAATCATTGTCGATTCCGAAATAAAACAAGGAGAAATCGAAGTCAACGAATCATTTATTACAGGCGAATCCGACAACATCAAAAAACGTCCCGGTGATGAACTGACTTCCGGCAGTTTCGTTGTTTCCGGTAGTTGTTTGGCAGAAGCCAAAAAAGTCGGCGATGAAAGTTTTATCTCAAAACTTATGAAAAACGCCAAAACAATCAAATCCGAAAAATCAGAACTCTTCAGCACCATTCAGCAAATCATCAAAATCAATTCAATCGTTCTCATTCCAATCGGCATTGCGCTTTTCTTCAAGCAACTCTCCCTCGAAGAAGCAACGGTCAAATCCGCCATCACCTCCACCGTCGCCGCTCTTGTTTCGATGATTCCAGAAGGATTAGTTTTGCTCACCTCGAGCGTTCTCGCGCTCGCAACCATCCGGCTATCAAAGAAAAAAATCATCGTCAACGATTTCTATTCTATCGAAACTCTCGCACGCGTCGATACAATTTGCCTTGATAAAACCGGCACGCTTACAACCGGCAAAATGACCGTTGAAAAAATCGTCGAGCTCGACGGAAAAGCAGAAGAAGTCGAAGAAATCATCAAACTTTCAAACACCTTTCTCGGCGGCTTTAACCCAACGTCACACGCACTTTTGACTCATTTTGGTAAATTTTCAGAAAGGGAGATCAAGAAACTTAGCGAAAACTCAAAGGGCATTTTCAAGAAGTTTGGTCAAAACTCAAAGCAAAAACCTGACGAGTTATATGAATTTTCAAGCGACAAAAAATACAGTGGTTTTCGCATCGGAAACACAGAATATATCGTTGGCGCATACTCATTCATCTCAAACCAAAAAACCCACAAAAAAGAAGAAGAAAATCTCTCAAAAAATTATCGTGTTTTGACAGTCCTAAAACGAGAAAAAAACAGGGAAGAATCCGAAAAAATTCTCGGTTTTGTTTTACTCTCCGACGAAATCAGAAAAAATGCCAAAGAAATCATCGGATTTTACCAACAAAACGACGTCAAAATCAAAATTATTTCCGGAGATAATCTTGGCACAATTAGCCACGTACTGAAATCTCTCGACCTAAATCTCGGAAATTCGGTCGATCTTTCAACCATAGAATCACACAAATCATATAAATCTCTCGCAGAAAACTTTGACGTTTTCGCTCGCGTTCGCCCAGAAGAAAAGAAAGAATTGATTAAAGCTCTGAAAGCCTCCGGCCACACAGTCGCCATGACTGGTGACGGCGTGAATGACGTCTTGGCTTTAAAAGAAGCTTCTTGCGGAATCTCCATAGGCGAAGGCGCCGACGCTGCCCGCCGCGCCGCAGACATTGTTCTTCTCGATAATGATTTTTCAGCCCTCCCATCAGCCATTTTCGAAGGTCGCCAAACAATCAACAATGTCAGCCGCAGCAGCGCACTTTTCTTAAACAAAACCATCTTCGCCACCATACTTAGCATTATCTATATTTTCATCAACTTCCGTTATCCATTCACTCCACTCGAAATGTCTTACATTAATGCGCTTATTATTGGCATCCCAAGTTTTCTTCTCGCCCTCGAAACAAATCACGAACGCCAAAAAACCAATTTTGCTTTCCATATTATGAAAAATTCTCTCCCTGCCGCTCTTGCGACAATCTTTGCCATCATCGCCGTTTCGATCATTTCAGACGTCTTATATTTAACCTGGGAAGAAACCACCACACTTTCATGTCTAGCAACATGCTTAATTGGCTTTTTGCTCATCTTCCGTGTTTCCTATCCAATGAATAAATTCCGTCTAAGCATAGTTGTTCCTCTCATAGTTATAATTTTCATCACCTTCGCAACGCCCGCCGCGGAAGGGCTATTAAGGTTAGCAAATATTGACCTAACCCAAATCCTCACATTCCTAGCCATATCCGCAGCTTCAACGATGATTTATTGTTTTTCAATCTTTCTCACAGATAAAATCGAACAGCGCCTCGAAAAGAGAATCCAAAAGAACTAAACCATACTAATTATGCTATAATTTCTCTATGGATACACTTACGATATTTTTACTCATACTTTCTCTCGCTTTATCAATTCTAAATCTCACAAAAAAATCCAAATCAAATGAAAAAAGTTCAAAAGAAATTGAAGAACGTTTAATCCGCATCGAAGGAGAAATTGACAAACTTTCTCCAAAGATTTCCGAAGAATTCCGTGAAAACCGTAAAGAAATTTCCATGAATTTCAAAAACATTCAAGAAAGCAACGAAAAAAGTCTCAACAACCTTCAAAACAACAATGAGAAAAAACTCGAGCAAATGCGCGAAACGGTTGATGAAAAATTGAAAGCCAGCGTTGAAAAGCGTTTCAATGAAAGCTTTTCAACGATTTCCAAACAATTGACTCAGGTCTATGAGGGCCTTGGTGAAATGAAAAATCTCGCCAACGATGTCGGCGGATTGAAAAAAGTCATGGATGGCGTCAAAACCCGCGGTAATTACGGCGAGGTCCAGCTCGGCGCAATCATCTCCGACATGCTTTCCCCAACCCAATATCTCGAAAACGTCATCACGAAAAAAGGCACTCTCGACCGCGTTGAGTTTGCCATAAAAATGCCAGGGAACGAAATGGAAGTTCTTCTTCCAATCGATTCAAAATTCCCAATCGAAAATTATCACAGATTGCTCGACGCCTATGATGAAGGTGACAAAGAAAAAATCCAGAAAATCCAGAAGTCTCTCGCCGACGACGTAAAAACCCAAGCAAAAAAGATTCAATCGAAATATATTGATGTTCCAGCAACCACCGAATTCGCCGTCATGTTCCTTCCAACTGAATCACTTTTCGCCGAAGTCGCCCGTATTCCAGGCCTCACTGACGAAATTCGCACAAAGTTCAACATTACCGTCACCTGTCCTTCGACCCTTCCGGCCATTCTGAACGGTCTTCAAGCCGGCTTCCGCAGCTATGCCATCGAAAAACAAACCGCCGAAGTTTGGAAAACCCTCGGAGCCGTCCGCACTCAATTCGGAAAATTTGGCGACCTTCTTGAGGGCGTCCAGAAAAAACTCACCGAAAGCGCCAACAAAATCGAAAGCGCAAAAACCACATCCCGCCAAATTGAAAGAAAGTTAAAAGACGTCGAAACTCTTCCAGAAAACGAATCAATAAAGCTCATTGGCAAAATCGAATAAAACATTTGCATTTTAAATCGAATTAGCATAAAATAAAACCATAACTAAATTGATGGAGGCTTTGTTTTGGAACCAAAAAACGAAAATAAAGGCAGAAAAAAGAAACTAATCATTTTGATTTCCGCATTAGCGCTTGTCATTATAGGAATGGTTGTTGCAATAATTTTAGTAGTCTCGAAACCAGCTGAACCAGAAATTGACCCTCGAAGTTTCGAGGAAATCTTTTGGGATTCCGAAACCGCAGAAGAGGCAATAAGCGAGTTTCAGAAAAAAATCGACGCCATCGCCGACCCAGAACAAAAAGCAAAACTCTACACAGAACGCGCAAACTTTTTATTTTTAAATTTCTCAACAGAAAATATATTTACCAATCAAATACTAAACGACGCATTAAAAGCCGAAGAAATTTTTCCATCAAACGACACGACAATGTTCCATAATACAATGTATCTATACTTTTCATCGAGCCAGGAGGATATAAATGAATAAAAAAACATTAAAAAAAATAATTATTACGTCTCTAATTTTTAGTTTAGCATTAACATTAATAAATAATGGCTCAGTTTATGCCGCTGCATTAACATACGATGGGTGTATAGCCCAAGCCGCGAAAAAACTAAACACATCAAAAAATTCAGTCAAAAATCTAATATCCGTAAATAGAGCATGCGAAGCAATAAAAGACAAATCGGATTGGCAAGGCGCTATTTGGCTTAATAATATAGCTTCAAATAACTACGGAGGAAACGACATTGAAAGAAAAACTGAACTAAGTGGAGAGAACGTTACAACGTATCTGCACGGAATTATTCTCTTTAATGGAGAAAATAACAAAAATTTGAACCTGCATACATATGCAATTCAAATCGGATTTTATTATTGCTCAAACTATGCTGCGGGATCAGAAACATGCAGCAACAGTGTCGAAATACCAGCAGGCAAAAACAGTAAATATATCAAATATACTGCAGAATATGACAATAAGTCTATAAAATTAGATGGACAAAACAAAAATACAGGATTAACACTCGATAGAGGAGAAAAAAATCGCGGCGAATATCTGTCAGAAGGAGGATATAATGCAATCACATTCTACCCAAATAACATAATCAAATTTTTAAAAGATAAAGGAAAAATAACAGATTCAACAGACTCTTTTCAACTCTACGTATATAGAAGGGGTCTATTATCTTATGATGGAGGAATAATAGAGGGTGGAAAATATGATCTATACGGAGCAGGATATGATGCTGAGTCCTTTACTATAAAAAAAGAGGAGGAATCGTTTTCGGTCTCATCTGAAGTTCGAGGTAGACAATCGACATCCTCAGAATACTCTTCGTGGTCAAGTTTATACTCTAACAAAATACAAAACGGTGATCCAAACAATACGGACACTTGGAATATACAATTTAAACATACTCTCACAATAAACGGAACAGATCACGAAATAAAACAAACATCAGATTGTCCTTCCGGATATTCTTGCACATTTTCAGAAAGCCCCAGCCTAACCCCATCGCTCACATCAGCAGGAAAAAGAACTGGACAACAAAGCTTAACTGTCAAACAAGATTCAACCGGAACCAGCAAGAGTTCAGAAGCGGCGAAATATGAAGTATCTAAAACAACCACACAAACAGAAACCGGCCATAAGGACGGCAGTACTCAATCCGGCACAATTACTTTCACTGCTGATTGTTCTCCTAGAGAAATCGGCATAGTAGAAATCGGGTTAAATGACACCTCAAAAACCATTTATTATGATCTCGATAATCAAAAAAACACCGACTATAGTGGTCTTCCTTCAGATGTTAAGAGCAAAATTAACGAAAAAAAACCAAATAACCACCTGAATGCAGATCCATACCCAGGAGAAGTAACAAAAAACATACTGCCAGGAGAAACAAAGACATTTAATTACACCGGGTTTTACAAACAAAAAATAACCTATTCATATAAGATGCGTCAAGATACGGAAACAACGATTAGTGTCGACGAGAATGGAACCGAAACAAGAAAAACGGAAAACGTAAGAGATACATATCCAATCAATATTTCCGTAAGTGAACCATCCATGGGAAGTCAAATTACATGCCCAGACACGACAGTATATCGCCCTACCGAATTTTACGAATATGACAATTACGGGAACGGCGTAGAAAATCATCTTAAAGGAGAGTCTCATTGGGGATCAGATTCTACAGAAGTTAATGTCCAAGCAACAACGACAAACACATCAATATTGGGAAATACTGGAAAATTATACGCAGATTCGAACACGAATGACAGTATCACGTTAAACTATAAATATATAAATAATTATCATTTCTACCCCGATACCGTTTCTTCAAGATTGGCAACTTTAAATGTTGTTTGGTGGAAAAATGAATCCACTCTACCATCTTTTACGCCCACAACTATTAATAATGGAACTAGAGAAGAAACAGAAACAATCATAGTTGAGAACATAAACGGAGAACCGAATACGGGAGACAACACCGAATTGACGCTGGGGACACACGATAAAGAAATATGCCAAAAAGCCGAAACGATTCACTCACAAATAGTCTATCGCAACACAACAGAGCTAAATAGTAAGAGTAATGGCACCCTATCCGCAACAACCTGCGCCCATCTCTATCGCCCCTGGAACTACAATCTGAGTTTTACATCTATAGAAAGCACTTCCAACGGAGGAAAGCTATATCTTAATAATGAAAAAACTTCCGTCACACTTAAACTCCAAAACAAAAATAATATCGATTCATATAGTGACCAGGAAGGTAACCCGTCATATTCACCAGAAACAACAATTAGCCTCTATCAGATAACAATACCGGATAGCGAACCAATTACCGATGTCAACCAATATATACAAGATCTCAAATCCAGCATTAATACGGGTTCACCATTAAGAACCCCATCATATATAGCCGAACAAGTCGTTCAACTTGATCCGGCAACTCCAACAAGCCCACAGTCAAATAAAGAAATCCTTTTTGATAATGTAGCATTCACTCAAGCCGGCATCGGTGACCATATCTGTCTATACGCAACAGCAAACCACACAAACAGTTACGAAGACACCAAGAGCAATTCAATAACCTACTACGGCACTCCAAAAGAAAACGCCCTCTATTCCAGCCTCACCTGTTTTACAGTTGCCGGTTTTCCAACCTTCCAAATTCGCGGAGGAAGCATATTGACCGAAGGTGATGTCAAAGCAAAAGTCGTAGAATCAAACGGTGAATATTTTGGTTCATGGATAGATTATGGTTTAATCACAAAAGGCGAAATTAAACGCCTTTCTTCAGGCAAAGCATTTATCGGAAGTGAATATAAATATGACCCCGACGAAAATCGTAACAAAAACCACCCCCTCACAATCGCAAACAATGAAGAAAACATCGATGAACCAAAAGGACACTCCAATATTGGCGCAAGTGCAACAAAAGAACGATTAAAGTCACTATATGCTCCGAGCGCAAAAACACCATTAGATGGCAGCACATTTACCGGCAACTCAACATATGGTATTGAAGTTAATATCTCCAAACCAGACAACTATACAACTTATACATCAAATCAATTCACGACACAAACCTCAGACACTAACGCAAAATATAGATACACCTACATTAATGAATCAGATGACAACACTGTTATCAAGCAAGAATCAGCTCTATCAAAAGGCGTTACTCATGTTATTTATTCAACCGGCAATATAGTAATTGGCTCCGATTTTACCTACAACTCCGAATCGTATAATCAGATCTCAGATATTCCTCAATATATCATTATCTCGGAGAAGAATATTTATATAGATCAAAATGTCAAGGAAATCCACGCCTGGCTAATCGCCGATGGAGAAATTAATACCTGTACCGGTTATGAAAAATGGAATTATCCAGAGGATGAATCAAACGCTCTACATAAGCAGGATGGAGGAAAAGGCTACAATAGCGCAACATACACAAAAGATATTTGTAATACCGCTCTTAAACTATATGGCCCACTCATTGCCAAAAACATCTGGCTTGAAAGAACCAGCATTGGCGGAGAATCAGTATCTGGAGTCTCAGAAATAGTCAATCTAACAGCAGAAAACAGTTATTGGGTCCTGGCACAATCAAGAGGAAACGGAAAGATATCAACATCCTACATTCGCTCTCTCGCGCCAAGATACTAGAATCATGTTATAATAAAAACATGTACAAGCAATTTGAAGATTTTTTGAAACAAAATAATCGAATTTCCATTATTCAAGCTGAAAATCCAGATGGTGATTCTCTCGGCTCTGCTTTAGCGCTCGATTATCTGCTAGAAAACAAAGAAATAACCCTTTATTGCCCAGTTGATTTGCCAAAATATCTTCATTATTTCCCAGATTGGTCACGAGTTTCCAACGAGTTCGATTGGAAAGCGGACGCATACATTATCGTAGATACAGCCGCAGAAGTCCTCCTTAGCAAATTACTCGAAGACCCCACAATCAAAAATCTTCTCGAGACAAAACCAGTTTTCGTTATTGACCACCACGAAACAGAAGATGATCTCGGTTTTTCTCACGAAAAATTCACAAAGCCAACCCCTGCATGTTGCACCATAATTTTTGACATTGCCAAAGAATTAAACCTTAACATTAATAAACAAGCTGCCGAAAGTCTTGTTTCAGGAATCTTATCAGACACTCTTGGACTCACTTCAGCAACAGTCACCTCAGACACCTTCCGCACCGTTGCAGAACTTGTCGATCTTGGCGCAAATATTGCAGAACTCGAAGAAATTCGCCGCGACTTCATGAAAAAATCGCCGCGCATTCTGGATTATAAAGCCGATCTCATCAAACGCATCGAATACTCTCTCGACGGAGCACTCGCCACAGTCCACATTCCATGGGACGACATCAAAACATATTCCGACGAATACAATCCAAATGTCCTCATTCTCGAAGAAATGCGCATGGTGGAAAACGTAGACGTTGCCGTAGCAATTAAAACTTATCCAGACGGCAAAGTCACAGGCAAAATTCGCACCGCGCTTCCAATCGCCGACAAAATCGCTGGCTATTTTGGAGGAGGAGGTCATCCATACGCTTCCGGATTCCGAACATACGACATAACCTACGAAGACGCCGTGAGAGACCTAAACAAGATAACTTGGCAGCTCCTTCAGGAGGAAAAACATGCTTAAATTAAAAAACACTGCTTCAAAAAAGCTTGAAGAGTTCAAGCCTATTAATTCAGATGAAGTCAAAATTTATACCTGCGGTCCAACAGTATATAGTTTTGCGCACATAGGCAACTTTGCTAGTTATATTTATTGGGATTTTCTCGTACGCGTCTTGAAGGTAAATGGCTACAAAACAAAACGGATTTTGAACCTTACTGACGTTGGACATCTCGTTTCAGACGAAGATGAAGGCGAAGACAAAATGGAAAAAGGCGCAAAAAAAGAAGGTAAAACCGTCTGGGAAATTGCTGATTTTTACATCGATGCCTACCTGAAAGATTTCAGAAAACTCAATATGGTTGAGCCAGAAAAAATTTGCCGCGCCACAGATTATATCAAGGAAGACAAAAAACTCGTTCAGACAATGATCGATAAAGGCTTCACTTACGAAACAACCGACGGCATCTATTTTGACACCTCAAAATTCCCAGATTATGCCAAATTCGCCAATCTAGATCTTGAAGGTCTAAAAGCTGGCGCACGCGTTGATTATAGTTCAGAAAAGAAAAATCCTTCCGATTTTGCCGTTTGGAAATTCATCCAGCCAGGAGAAAAACACGCAATGCGCTGGGATTTCCTTGGCCGCCCAGGCTATCCGGGTTGGCATCTTGAATGCTCAACGATTATCAATACTGAACTTGGCGAGCCAATCGACATCCATACTGGCGGTATCGATCACATTCCTATTCATCATACGAACGAAATCGCTCAAACCTACGCAACAAGCAGCAAAGAACTCGCAAAATATTGGCTCCATTGCAATTTCATCAATATAGACAACCAAAAAATCTCCAAATCCCTCGGAAATGTTTACACCTTAGCAGATTTGGAAGAAAAAGGTTTTACTCCAATGGATTTCAAAATGTGGGTGCTTTCTGGAACTTACGATGGGAACAGAAACTTCACATTCGACGACCTTTCAGCAGCAAAATCGCGCCGGCTAAACTGGCGAAATAAAATTGCCACCTCTTATCAATCCGATGGGGGCGCATATGATTTCTCCGAAAAAGATTTCAAAAATAACTTATTGGAAAGCGTAAATAATAATCTAAATTCCGCAGCCGGATTCGCTCTAGTTGATCAAATTCCAGATTTTGCACCACTTTCAATCTGGAAATTTGTCGATGAATTGTTTGGCCTAAATCTTATCAATAATTCTCAAGAAATAAACGAAACCCAAAAATCACTCATTAATGAACGTCAAAAAGCTCGAGAAGAAAAAAATTGGCAAAAGTCTGACGAATTACGTACCGAACTCGAAAAAACAGGCGTCACAATAAAAGACACCAAAAACGGCCCAATTTGGCAATACATTTAAAAAATCGCCCGAAAGGGCGATTTTATTATTTCTTTTCTTTCTCTTCTCGTTTTTCGCGAATTTCTTTGATGGTTGGATACTCATCAATCAATACTTTTATACAACCAGCAACCGGGATCGCAATAATAGCACCAAGTAGTCCAGCAACATACATACCGATTGTAATTGAGGCAAGAATAATGAGTGGAGAAAGCTTCAAAGCTTCGCCCTGAATCTTTGGTGCGATGCCATTATTTTCGACCTGCGCATAAACAATATAAAACACAGCAAAGATAATACCAGCAAGAGGATTACTAAACAATAAAATCAACGAAATTAAAACACAGCTAATAATTTGACCAAACATCGGAATTAAATAAAATATCATCGAAATCAACCCCATTGGAATTGCAAGAGTTGGAGATAGGCCAAAAATCAAATCCAAGATGACAACAGCAAGCGCAACTACCCCGCCATCAAGCAAAGCAATCGTAACTTGCTTTGAAACATACGTCGAAATTACATTTGTCATTTTCGAAACAACTCGACGCGCTTCCTCAATCGAGACATCTTTCTTTTTACCCTCAGCGTTTGACCAGATCTCATCATAAATTTTCGGTCCTTCGAGCAGGAAGAACAAAGTCAAAACAAGTGTAAGACCAGCCGCAGAAACCACTGAAACAATCGAGCTCACACTAGAAATTACCGTATTTCCGATATTATCAACTAAATTCGAACTCATATCAGAAACCGCTTTAAGAATCTCATCCTGAAAATTCTCAATTCCGAAATTTTTTCCAATATTATTAATTCCATCCCAACCACCGAGAGTATTTTCGAACATTGCCGGCAAGGTTCCAACAAATTTTGCCGTCTCACTTACAACGACAGGTCCAATAACTGCAACAATTAAAAGAATTGCAAAAACAATCACCAGAAATGCCAAGACAGAAGAAAGCTGCTCTTTATCAGTTTTCTTCCTTTTTAAAAACAAACTATTAATTTTCTCCGCAAGTGGACGAATTGCGATTGCAAGAAAGGCAGCAATGCCAACAATCAAAAGACCAGTCCAAGCCTTCCAAATAAACAAAGCAACAATAGCAAAGCCAAGAATTACCAGCCAGAACCTGATAAACGTCTTCGTGTCAACATCGACAGTTTTACTCATTTTACCTCCTTATGTTTACCTAATTATAACATAAACAAAATGAGAAAACTACTTATAATAATTTTTCAAAAATTCATCACGAAATTCGTAGAATCGATCTTCAAACATTGCCTTCCTAATTTCTTCCGTCAACCTAACAATGAATCGAACATTATGAATCGACGCCAAATTATAAAACTGGCGTTTCTTTTCAACATCTCCACTTCGCCACAAAGCCCGAAGTTGCCCGCGCGTCCAGCCGGCCTTACAAGTTTCACAATCGCATCCAAAATCAAGCAATTCATTTGAATCGGCAAATTTTCGAAGGTTAATGTTTCCATTTTTAGTATAAATTTTTCCGTGCCTTGCCTCACGCGTTGGCGCCACACAATCAAACGTGTCAGCTCCCATTTCCACGCCAACAAAAATATCGTCAGGATGAGAAAGCCCAAGCAAGTGTCGAGGTTTATCAAAAGGCAACTCCTCATCACACCATCTCAAAATCTCACCCAAATCTTCTTTCAAGAATGCTCCTCCAAGTCCATAACCATCAAAATCCATTTTTCCAAGTTTTTTCGCAGTCGAACGACGCAAATCCTCCCACCTTCCACCTTGCAAAACGCCATAAAGATTTTGATGATAGCCAAGATCGTCGCAATGTTTTTTGTGTTCCGAAAGGCTTCTTTTCGCCCATCTTTCCGTCCTACCAAGCGCCTCAACATTATAATCATAATCATCAGCCAAGCTTGTTAGCTCATCAAACGCCATATGAATATCTGCGCCAATTCGACATTGAATCTGCATCGATTCTTCCGGCCCGATAAAATCTGGTTCTCCAGTAAAAGGATCAACAAAATCAACACCTTTTTCCGAAACATGAGCCAATCTTTCTTTATGTGCGGTATTCGTTACGCCACGCTCGCGCTCCATCGAAACAACTTTTCCAAGTCCCGATCCAAGCGACATCACCTGAAACCCGCCCGAGTCAGTCAAAGTCGGGCCGTTCCATCCAGAATACTTTGCCAAGCCGCCCTCTTTCGCAATCTCGAAGGATTTGTTTCGCAAGTGATAACCATTAGAAAGCATCGCTTGCGCATTAAGCTTTTTCATATCATCGTTGGAAATAAACTTTACCTCAGCATGCGTTCCGACCACCATAAAAGCCGGCGTTTTGATCTCTCCATGGTCGGTTTTAATTATCCCAGCACGCCCAAAGCCATTGGGTAAAACTTTCTCAACTTCAAATTTCATTTGAAAAATTATAACATAAAAAATCCCCCATTACAAATGAGGGATAAAGGGGAGTTTGAGTAAAAATTTAAAAATTCTTGCGAATCCTTCCGGCAATTATTAACGTAATTGGAGACATAAAAATCTCAAACATCATACTAGCTACATAAGCAAAAACCGCTTGAATAATGAAGTCCTTCATCGGCAAAACGCCACAAAACGCAACTAGTTCAAATATAAGAGAATCGAGTATGTGCGCAACAGCAGAACTACCAATTGCGCGATACCAAAACTTTCCATTCCTCTCTTCTTCAATCGTTGAGTTGCGCATTTTTTCAAAAATAAAGTTATTAACAATTGAACTTAATACGTACGCAAGTAGACTGCCTAAAATAATCCTAGGAACAAACCCTAAAATCGCATCATAGGCCTCCTGTAATCCCCAGCCATTGTAACTGGGTAATTTACCAACAATAAAGAAAATAAGAACAGCAACCGCGTTTAGTGTAAAAGATGACAAGATAATATAATTCGTCTTTTTGCTACCGAAAAATTCAACTGTAAGATCCGTCAAAATATAAGACAAGGGAAATAAAATAATCCCGCCATCGACGGGAATACCGAAAAAATCCCAAATCTTTACAGCTGCAATATTCGAAATTAACAAAATACCTCCTGCCATAATCGAAAAAAATATCAACAATTTTGTTCTAACAGCCATTATGCAACACCTCTTTTTAAAATACTCCCCCCAGATAATTATAGCACAAATAATTAAAAAAGTCAATCTGATCTCTTTTAAGGTTGACTTAATAGATAACATATATAATATAATCCATAAGGAGAAATATGCGAATTCTATATATTGAAGATGAAAAAATTCTCGCCGACGCAGTAATTCATCTACTTAAAAAAGCAGGAATTGAAACGGACTGGGCGAGCGATGGCGAAAGCGGACTAAAAATGGCTCTCAAACCAAATTACGACGCCATTGTTTTGGATATAATGTTGCCAAAAGTTTCGGGCCAAGAAATTCTAAAAACGATTCGTACAAAAAACATCAAAACGCCAGTCATAATGCTTTCCGCTCTTTCTCGGGTCGAAGATAAAGTCCGAGGTCTTGAATCTGGCGCCGACGATTATCTAGCTAAGCCGTTCAAAACCTCCGAATTAATTGCTCGTCTGAACGCCATCACACGACGTCCACCATTACAAGAAAAAAATATACTCGAATATGTCGATCTTCAATTCGATATAAATAATCGGGCGCTAAACGGTATTGCGCTCACCGAAAAAGAAGCAAGCATACTCGAGCTCCTCATGAAATCACCAGAACAAACTCAAACAAAAGAGCATATCCTCGGTTACGTTTGGGGGGAAGATCATTCTAGTGAAGATAATTATGTCGAAGTATATATCAGCTATTTGAGAAAAAAGATAAAATCAATCAGCTCAAAAGTAAAAATAAAGACCGTCAGAAATCTCGGATACAGATTGACCAATGTTTAGAAAACTTCGCAACAAATTCGCACTCACAATTATTCTTATTTCATCCTTCATCATTTTTTCATCTCTTTCCTTAGTCTACGTATTAGCAGCAAATTCGGCAGAAAATAGAAACCCATTTCCCAATAATGCCCCCAATTACACCAATGAGGTTAGGACGATCATAAAAGAGCGTATTCATGGTGAACGAAAAGAATACCTAAACGCCTTATCAATAAGTTTAATGTCGACAGGAATAACTCTGGAAGTAATAATTGCCATAATCTCTTTTATACTTGCCGATAAATATATTGAACCAGTTAAAGCTGCATATGAATCGCAAAAAACTTTCATTGCAAACGCATCTCACGAAATCAAAACACCAATTGCAGCAATACAAGCAAACCTTGAGGCGGCAGATATAAAAAATAATCATTGGATCGATAACGTAGAATTTGAAACTAAAAAAATCGCCGCACTCAATTCCGAACTTTTGATGTTAGCAAAAAATGATATGATTACCAAAAAATCAAATACTGAAAACATCGAATTAAGAGCTCTGATAGAAGCAAATATTGAAAAAATTAAGCCACGACTCGGAAATAAAAAAATCAAATTACACGGAGAAAAAACTCAGATAAAGATTCAAAGATTGGACTTCGAACAGGTCCTAAATATTCTACTCGACAATGCCATTAAATACTCAGACAAGAAAATAGAAATAAATCTGAAAAAAAATATTCTTGAAATAAAAAACGATGGAAAAATGATTAACAAAAATGAGCAGGACAAAATTTTTGACAGATTTTATCAATCCGACAAAACCTCCGAAGGCGTCGGTCTGGGTTTATCAATAGCAAAAACAATTTCCGAACGCAATAATTGGCAAATCACCGCAAGTTCAACAAAAGCACTAACCACCTTTAAATTAATATTTAAATCGTGATATAATGCAATCATGGTTAAACCTAAAGAAAAAAAGAAACCTGACATCAAAAAAAGAATTCTCATTGCAATCTTCATACTTTTTAATGCCGCAATTATTCTCTGGACTGCACTTTCCGAGTTTGCAGACAACGACAATAAAGTTAAATTAAGCGATGTCAAACTGAATGGCTGGCTTCTCTTGCCGGCGCTTCTTATTTTCTGCCTTGGCATTTTCGCAGAAATTTACAAATACGTTCTTATGATGAAAAAGTGCTGTAATATAACAGACTGGCGAACGGCGACACGAACAGTACTGCTTGGACGTTATTACGACAATATTACACCAGCAGCAGTAGGCGGACAACCATTTCAATTCATGTATATGAAAAAACATGGCATCAAAAATGGTTACTCAACAATCATTCCAGTTATTGGAATGATATCTACACAGGTTGGCTTCCTTATAGTAGCAATCGCCTCATATATTTTTCTTGGTAATAGGATTTCCATCGGCCTATTGGGGTCTGGTTTTCTTGGATTAATTTTCTATGCATTTTTCCCGGTAAGCATTATTCTTGCGACATTCTTCCGGAATACTGTCTCAAAAATCGTAATTTGGGGTGTTAAACTTTTAGCAAAAATTCACATCATAAAAGACAAAGAAGATACCATCAAAAAAACCGAAGCGACAATCGACAAATATGTTAATTGTATCAAAACAATTGCAAAGAATAAAAAACTTACAGCGTCAATTCTGGGATTAAGTGTCGTTTTTCAAGTTTGCATAAGTTGTATACCATTCTTTGTTCTACGAACATTTGGGGGCGATATTAATTTCTTCACGTGCTTCGTTACGACACTTTGTATTACTAGTGCAATCTACTTCGTTCCAACGCCAGGAAATGCTGGTGCAGCCGAAGGCTCGTTTTTCTTCATTTTCAACGGCCTCGCAACATCGGGTTACACGTTCTGGGCCATGCTTTTTTGGAGATTCTTTAGTTATTACTCATATATCATTACGGGAGTTATTATTTACGCACTCATAGCATACGAAAAGAAAACCGGAAGATATTTTACATCAGATACTAAAAACTGGCTTAAAAAGCAGCTGAAGAAAATTAAGAAAGCTTGATTATTAACCAAATCCCAGTTACAATTAATTAATGTTTAAATTACTTAAGTATCTAAAACCTTATTTTTGGCAGTGTCTAGCATTAGTTTTATCAATTGCGGCGCAAACATGGTGCACCCTCATGTTGCCATCTGAAATGGCAAACATTGTCAATATCGGAATAATAAATCAAGATACCGATTTTATCTATCAAACAGCCCTTAAAATGCTTATATATGTATTTATTACATCAGGCTGCGCTGTTTTAGCAGGATACTTGTCAGCAAGAATCGGCGCAAAATTCTCACGCGATTTACGAGAAGACATTTATAAAAAAGTCTTGAGCTTTAGCTTTGCTGATAATGATAAATTCAGCACAGCATCACTACTTACTCGCACAACCAACGATATTACCCAAGTCCAACAAACAATTTCAATGATGCTTTCGATGATGCTTCGTGCACCAATGATGGCAATTGTAGCTCTCATTCAAGCCCTCGCGATTGCACCAGACATGAGCTGGATTATCGCGCTCGCCATAGGAATCATCTTTGCGGCGGCAATTATTTTAATTGGCGTCACGATACCAAAATTCAAAATATTTCAAAAACTTTTTGATCGAATAACTCAGCTTACAAGGGAAAACCTAACTGGCCTTCGTGTAATACGTGCATTTAATAATCAGCATATAGAAAAAGATAAATTTATAAAAGCAAACGACGAGCTTACAGGCACATTAATTTGGGTCAACAAAATCATGGGACTCGCAATGCCAATTATTACATTTGTATTTAATGGTATTTGTTTATTATGTATTTGGGTTGGCCTACAAAAATACGAATTTAACGCCAGCTACTTAGGCAACATGATGGCCTTTATGCAATACGCAATTCAAGTTGTAATGTCATTCATGATTTTGACATTTCTATTTATTAGTATTCCACGTGCAAACATTTCAGCAAAACGCATTAATGAAGTCCTCAGAACAAAATCAAAGATTCATTGGCAAAAAAAGACAATCGGAGAGCCAAGCGAAGAACCGTCACTCGTTTTCGAAGACGTTGATTTTCGTTATGGATCGGCAGAAGACAATGTCTTAAGTGACATAAGCTTCGAAGCAAAAGTTGGCGAAACCCTGGCAATTATTGGCAGTACAGGCTCCGGAAAATCCACCATAGCTAATCTCATTCCACGTTTTTACGAACCAACAAACGGCAAAATATATATCAATGGTATAGATATTAAGAATTATGCTAAAAAAGATTTAATGTCAAAAATTGGCTACGTTCCACAACGCGGAATATTGTTTAGTGGAACCATAAAATCAAATATAAAATTTTCTGATCCAAAAATTACAGACAAAACCATGCAAATGGCCGCAGAAATTTCACAATCAAAAGAGTTTATCGAAAAGAATACAAAAAAATATCAATCAGACATTTCCCAAGGTGGAACAAATGTTTCTGGCGGGCAAAAACAGCGTCTTAGTATCGCACGAGCAATCGCAAAAGATCCAGAAATCCTCATTTTCGACGATTCATTCTCAGCCCTTGACATGAAAACAGACAAAATTCTACGTGAAAAACTTAAACCACTAACAAAAAACACCGTCACAATCATCATTGCTCAACGCGTAAGTACAATCAAAAACGCAGAAAAAATCATCGTCCTCGAAAAAGGTAAAATTGCCGGATCGGGAACGCATCACGAGCTACTCAAAAACTGCGAAGTCTACAAAGAAATTGTCAAATCTCAAATTTCCGACGAAGAATATAAAAAAGAACTTCAAATCGCGAAAGGAGAAAAATAATGCCAGGTCCATCCAATCGTTCCGGTGCAAAACCAAAAAATACCAAGCTATCCATGAAACGCTTCATAAAATCGCTCAAACCATTTCGATGGAAGATTATTCTTGGAATAATTCTAACAATAGTTTCGTCCGTACTCTCGATTTTTGGTCCAAAACTCCTTGGAGATATGACAAATTCAGCAGTAGGCAGCTTTGCAGAAACCGGGCATATCGACTGGGATCCGCTCGTAAAAATCGCCATGGAATTAATCGTTCTTTATGTGGCTTCTGGAATTTGTGGTTATACACAAGACGTTATTTTTGGAATAATGACGGCTCGCTACACGCAAAAACTACGCGTCCAAATTCTCGAAAAAATTAATAAAATGCCAATCTCATACTTCGACCGCAATAAACATGGCGATGTTCTATCGAGAATGTCAAACGACGTAGATGTATTAGCAAACTCCCTGACGGAAGAATTGTCTCAAATTATCAATTCCACAATTACAATAGTGGGCATCCTAATAATTATGTTTAGTATCTCCATTCCACTTTCAATTATTGCAATCGTCGCAGTCCCAATTTCCCTAATCGTAGTCGGGAAAGTTATGTCGAAGGCACAAAAATACTTCGCTTCCAGACAAGCGACGCTCGGAAAACTCAATAGCGTCATCGAAGAAGATTATTCGGGCCAAATCATAATCAAGTCAAACTCACACGAAGAAGAATCGTTAAAAGATTTTAGAAAAGTTAACGAAGAATTGACGCGCCAAACAGAAAAAAGCGAATTTCTTGCACGCCTTGCTTTTCCGCTTACTCATGTCTTTACAAACCTCAGTTACATATTAATCTGCGTAATTGGCGGTTTCTCAGTTATAAAAGGCAATCTGTCGATTGGTAATCTACAATCTTTTATTCAATACGTAAACAACTTCAATCGTCCAATCACCAATCTTTCTGATCTCACAGCAAACATCCAATTGACGCTTGCTGCAGCAGAACGCGTCTTTGAGTTCTTAAACGACGAAGAAGAGATGCCGGACAAAGAAAACTCCATCGTGTTAGAAAATGCTAAAGGCCTAGTCGAGTTCAAAAATATTTACTTCTCATACAATAAAGAAAAAGAGATTATTCATAATTTTTCAGCAATAGCCAAACCTGGCCATCAAATTGCGATCGTTGGTCCAACCGGAGCAGGAAAAACCACAATTATAAATCTACTGATGCGTTTTTATGATCCGCAACAAGGAGAAATACTTATCGACAACGTGCCAACATCCAACATGAAACGCAGCAACGTAAGAAACTTGTTTGGTATGGTATTGCAAGATACTTGGCTATTTTCCGGCACAATCGAAGAAAACCTACGTTACGGCAATCCAAAAGCAACACTAGAAGAAATCAAGTCCGCAGCGAAGATTGCCAATATTGATCATTTCATCGAATCGCTTCCGCATGGATATCACACTGTCATTTCTGAAGATTCCGACAATATTTCTGCTGGCGAAAAACAACTCCTTACCATCGCAAGAGCAATGGTAGCAAAT